>RFMX01000354.1 GCA_009927495.1 Betaproteobacteria bacterium | reverse complement strand
GCAGTTGAGTGGGCTTTGGACCCAACTCGCCACCATGGATTGGACTGACCCATCCAAAGCCCTGCTTGCCTTCACGCAACCATACAGTGCGGCGACAAAACTGGCTCAGCAAACCAAGCCTGTGTGGTGGACAGATATCCTCAATACAGTTTTCGCCAAGGACAGCTTGCAAAGCATGGTGCAAGCCTTGGGTGCATCCCCTGACAGCCTAGACGCCTTAGTAGCTTTGCACAAGCGTTCGCCTTTGATGTTGGCCGTGACGCTTGAGCAAATTCGCCGAGCGCGTCACATGAACCTGAGTGACGAACTGCGCATGGAGCGCGACTTGGTGCGCCACAGTTTTCATCCGCAGCATTTAGATCGCACCTCCGCGCAAAGCGAAACGGTAGAGGGCATTCGTGCCTTGGCCGTGGACAAAGACCATGCGCCGCGTTGGTCGCCATCACATATCAATGAAGTCACCCCCGACATGGTGATGCCGTTTTTCACCAGCCCTTGGCCTGCACAGGCTCACCCCTTGCGTGACTTGCAAGCACCATCTACCTAAGCTTTCAAGGACACACTATGGCGACGCCCATCAAAGTTCTATTTGGTTTTCACGCTGTAGGCGTGCGTTTAAAAACCGCACCTGCTTCGGTGATTGAGGTCTTCATCGACCCGACCCGACGCGACGCCCGTATGCGCCAGTTTCAAGAGCGTGCCAAAGAAGCCAAGGTGAAATTGGTGGAAGCAGATGGTCCACGTTTAGCGCAATTGGCTGGCAGTCATGGTCACCAAGGCGTGGTCGCACGTGTGTACGCCATCGACATTGCCAAGTCACTGGATGCGTGTTTGGAGGCCTTGCCCTCTGATGTGCCTGCGTTGTTGTTGGTGCTGGATGGCATCACCGACCCGCATAACCTGGGTGCCTGCTTACGCGTCGCGGATGGTGCTGGTGTGCATGCGGTGATTGCCCCCAAAGACCATGCGGTAGGCATCAATGCCACTGTGGCCAAAGTGGCCAGCGGTGCGGCTGAAACCGTGCCGTATTTCATGGTGACCAATTTGGCCCGCACCCTGAATGAAGTGAAAGAGCGCAACATCTGGGTGACCGGCACCAGCGACGATGCAACCCAAACCTTGTATGACATTGATTTAAAAATTCCAACCGCCTGGGTCTTGGGCGCGGAGGGCGATGGCCTGCGGCAACTCACCCGTAAAACCTGCGACCAATTGGTGTCCATCCCCATGGCAGGTGGCGTGGAGAGCCTGAACGTGTCGGTGGCCAGCGGTATTTGCCTGTACGAAACCGTCAGACAGCGCCGGGTTTGAATACCCTCTTGAAACTTCTCTAAGCACCCTTAGATTCAATCCACCAGATGCCTTAGGGGTCTGGGAATTTGATTCACTTGCTTAATTTAAGGAGAACTTCATGGCTTATTCATTTGGACGTAATTTATTGTTGAGTTCGGTTGGCTTTGAGCGACTGATCGATGCATTTGAGCAGTACGAAACGGCAGAGTCGACTACCCGCCCAACGGCATACCCCCCTTACAACATCGTGAAACTAGACCAGCACGACTATGCGATTGAAATTGCAGTAGCTGGTTTTGGACAAGACGAAATTGACATCACTGCCGAGGGCAACAAACTGGTGGTTGAGGGCAAAGTCAAAGTTCAACCTCATGGCGAATACCTGCACAAAGGCATTGCCACTCGAGACTTCAAGCACCAGTTCACATTGGCTGAAACTGTGGTGGTGCGATCTGCGGATGTGGTCAATGGCATGCTGGTGATTCGTCTGGAAAACGTGATTCCTGAGGAGAAACTACCCCGCAAAATCATGATCGGGGACGCCAGCAAACGTGTGGTGGCAGAGCGTTTGGCTGCTTAACAACGTTCTTTAGAACGTCATTCCCCATCTCTTTCATCAAGGGGTGGGGGTTCATTCAACAAAGACCACCGTTCATGGTCTCGCCATTCACCGTTCTTTCTCAAAAATTGTCGGCTTAAACCCTCTTTTTCGAACCCGCAGGCTTTGATCAAAGCGATGGACGATAAGTTGGCCGGTTGAATATTGGCTTCCAATCGATGCAGCTTCAATGACCCAAATGCCTTGGCAATCACTTTCTGAACGGCTTGGCGCATCAAGCCTTGTTTTAACTGACCTGCAAAGCCATAGTAAATGAGATAGGCATTTTGAAAATCGCCACGAAAAATATCTTGCAGCTCAACCACGCCGACCATTTCTTGGGTATCAGCGCGAATCGCTACATAGGCTTGGTCGTCCGCCGTGTTCATCTCTTGCACATAGCGCTCAAACGTCTTGGCGCTGGTTGGCACCTGCACCCATGAACGATGCAGCTCACGGCTGCGACCTATATTGGCCATGAATATTTTTTCATCTGAAGCCTTGAGATGGCGAATGCGTACCGTGCTCATCTCACAAGCCTAAAGCGGCACCCAGGACAGCGCCACCCAGCATCAACCACAACAGGTGAACCCGGGTGAACAACACGATCAGCATACTGGCCGCGCAAATCAACAGCAAACGCCAATCCATTATCGGGTTGCTAGCTGTTTGCAGCAACCATCCCGCAGACAACATCAAACCCATCACCAGTGGCAACATGCCAGCTTTGAAAGCACGAACACCCAAGGTATGTTGATGCAATTGCAGCCACTTCACCATGAAGTAACTCAGCAGCGAGGAGGGCAGGACTGCAGCGATCAGCAAACTCAAAGCCAACAGCAAACCCGTGACCACGGCTACACCGCCTGCTTCAAAACCGCCTGCTGCTTGCAAACCGATGTTCCACCCCATCACAGCCACCAGCAAGATATTGGGGCCAGGCGCGATTTGCGAGAGCGTCACCGATTGGCTAAATGCCGTTTCACTCAGCAGTTGTAATTCATTGACCAAGTAGCGGTGCATCTCTGGGACGATGGCCAATGCGCCTCCTATCGCCAGCAGTGACAACATGCAGAAATGCAAATGCAACTCCAGCCACAGTTGCCAAGTCATGATCGCGCCTTGGCTTGTAAGCGCCACCACGTCAGGCCACAGGAGACCAGACCCACCACACCAATCACCTTGGCCAAGGGCCAGTGGACCACAGCTGCCAACCCAAAACTGGTAACCATCAAAAGCAAAGCCAGCAGCCAACCCAAGGGATGTTGCTTGAGCGTAGGCCAAAAGCGCCAACCGGCAGCCATCACCATGCCTGCAGCGGCCACGCCCATGCCATGCAATGCAGATGCGACGACAGGCAGGTGCGCAAAGGCTTGAAACGCGAACACGATCGAGACCATCAGCAGGCCAGGTAGCAACAGCAACCCGCTCATTGCTGCCAAGGCGCCTGTCGGGCCAAAGTGTTTCCCGCCAAACATCACGGAGAGATTGACCACATTAGGACCAGGAATGGTTTGCGCCAAAGCCCATTCCTCTGCGAACTCGGACAGCGTCATCCATTGTTTACGGTCAACCATTTCGCGTTGCACCACGGCCAACACCCCGCCAAAGCCTTGCAGGCCCAGCCAAGTGAAAGACAAAAACAAATCAGTGCGGGAGCGGGGTGCGTTTGTAATGTTCAGTTTTCCCAAGGGTTGAGCAATTTAGCGCCCGTGTTTTGAAAATCTTTGGTATTGCGGGTGACCACGGTGAAGCGATGCTCAAGGGCGGTGGCTGCGATCATGGCATCGCGTTCTGAAATGCTATGTGGAAAATGCAAACCCGCACATCGCTTGGCCATGCTGGCGGAAAAGGCAATCGTGCGACCATCAAAGACATCGGTCACGCCATCCAACCAACGCCGCAGTGCTTGGCCTTGAGGGGGGTGTTTATGTTCCAGCGCTTGAACTCCCTTTTCAAGTTCAAGCATCGTGATGGCTGACAAAAAAAACTGTTCGAACACTTGTTGTTGTGCCCATGCGAGGACCTTGACGTTTTGCATGGGCTTGCCTTGGCGCAATTCAGAAATGACGTTGGTGTCTAGCAAAAACATCTTCAGTCTGCTTGAAGCAACTGGGCTGGCTGGATCTGTAATTGCAAATTGGGCGCTTCAAATTCAATTCCTTCTCCACCAGGAATGGCATTCATGACCTCCAACAGGCTTTCGGTCGGCTGGCCTTGTAACTTGTAATAGTCCTCTATGCGCAACAAGGCGTAAGCGGGACGACCACGGTCGGTTATGAAGACCGGACCCTTTTCCGCGGCGCGTTTGGCGGCGGACACATCGCGTGTGAATTCGCGGCTGGAGTAGGTAAACAGGCTCATCGCTGGCTCCTGTAAGAATCATTGCTTGTATGTTACGACAATTGACGTTTACAGTCATCTGATTTTTGAAGCGTGCCTCGAAGCAGCAAGGCCATTTCATGCCCAGAGCTTTGCTAATGTCTATGCCACATAGAATCAGGGGCTAATGAACGCCCCCATCGATGTTTCCTTTTTCCAGCGCATTGCCAAGCCCCTGACCAGTTACCGCAAGTACTGGGCGGCGCGGTTTGGCACAGCACCGTTTTTGCCCATGAGCCGCGCCGAGATGACGCAGCTGGGTTGGGACAGTTGCGACATCATTTTGGTGACGGGTGACGCTTACGTGGATCACCCCAGTTTTGGCATGGCGGTGATTGGCCGCATGTTGGAGGCGCAAGGTTTTCGCGTGGGCATCATTGCCCAGCCAGAGTGGCACAGCGCAGAGCCGTTTCAGGCTTTAGGCAAACCCAATTTGTTTTTCGGCGTGACCGCGGGCAACATGGATTCCATGATCAACCGCTACACCGCCGATCGCAAAATCCGCAGCGACGATGCTTACACCCTGGCGGTGTGGGTGGCAAGCGCCCTGATCGCAGCGTGTTGGTTACAGCCAGCGCTGCCGTGAGGCATACCCTGAAGTCCCCATCATTATTGGTGGTATCGAAGCTTCGTTACGTCGTATTGCCCACTATGACTACTGGCAAGACAAGGTGCGTCGAGCCATCCTCATTGATGCCAAAGCAGATTTGCTGTTGTATGGCAACGCCGAACGCGCCTTGGTGGAAGTGGCGCATCGCTTGGCAGCCAAAGAAGCCATTACCGAGATTACCGATGTGCGTGGCACGGCTTTCATGGTGCGTCACACCCCTGAGTGTTGGTTTGAAATTGACAGCACAGAAGTAGACATGCCGGGGCGGGTTGAGTCGCATGTGAATCCGTATTTGATGGTGAGCGAGCAGGCGATGGCGCAGGGCGAGACGTGTGCGCGGCAAGATGAGTTGGATGCGGGCAGTGCTGCGGGATTGCCGCGCTCTGCTCGCAATGACGTCACTGCGAGGAGCGAAGCGACGAAGCAGCCTCAAGAGAAAGTGCTTCACTTCATTCGCAATGACACCATTGCCAGCAAAGTCAAAGTCCCACCCCGCAACAAAAGCGTCATCCGCTTGCCCAGCTACGAGCAGGTGAAAAGCGACCCAGTGCTGTATGCCCATGCCAACCGGGTGCTGCACCTCGAGACCAATCCCGGCAATGCCCGTGCCTTGGTGCAAGCGCATGGCGAAGGACGTACCGCCAGAGACTTGTGGATCAACCCTCCGCCCATTCCGCTGACCACTGCCGAGATGGACCATGTGTTCGATCTGCCTTATGCCCGCAGCCCACACCCGGCTTATGCAGACGCCCAAGGCGGCCATGACGGCGAGACCAAAAT
>RFMX01000151.1 GCA_009927495.1 Betaproteobacteria bacterium | reverse complement strand
GGTTTTACGCGGCGGCAAACCGGTGTGCTGTGTCAGCAGCTTGCCGGGCGCTGCTTTCACCCGACCCTGCGTGACAGGCGAAGTTTTGGCCGCTACTGAGGTGCTGTTTTTACGCCGACTGCTGGTGTAGCCCTCGGTGTTCAAGGGCTGAAACCTCGGAATCAAATGCTGTTTGCCATTGCCAATCAGATCGGCGCGACCCATGGCTTTTAAAGCTTCGCGCAACAGCGGCCAGTTATTGGCATCGTGGTAACGCAAAAACGCCTTGTGCAAACGACGGCGCTTGTCGCCACGCACGATGTCGACCGCTTCACTTTCACGCCCCACACGCCGCAGCGGGTTTTTGCCCGAGTGGTACATGGCCGTAGCCGTGGCCATGGGACTGGGGTAAAAGGTTTGCACCTGGTCAGCGCGAAAACCATTTTTCTTCAGCCACACCGCGAGGTGCATCATGTCCTCGTCACGCGTGCCGGGATGTGCCGCGATGAAGTAGGGAATCAGGTACTGCTTTTTGCCCGCCTCGGCGCTGTACTTGTCAAACATCTGCTTGAAGCGGTCGTAAGAACCAATGCCAGGCTTCATCATCATCGAGAGCGGGCTGCCCTCGGTGTGCTCAGGCGCAATTTTCAAATAGCCGCCCACGTGATAGGTCACCAACTCTTTCACATACTCGGGGCTTTCCACCGCCAAGTCGTAGCGCAGGCCTGAGCCGATCAAGATTTTTTTCACACCGCGCAGAGCACGTGCTTTGCGGTAGAGCTGAATCAAGGGCGCATGGCTGGTATTTAAGTTGGGGCAAATGCCCGGGTAAACGCAACTCGGTTTGCGACAAGCGGCTTCGATCTCGGGCGTTTTGCAACCGATGCGGTACATATTGGCGGTCGGGCCACCGAGGTCGCTGACCACACCGGTGAAGCCGGGCACCTTGTCGCGGATGTCTTCAATTTCTCGCATGATAGATTCTTCGCTGCGGCTTTGGATGATGCGCCTTCATGCTCGGTGATCGAGCAAAACGTGCAACCACCGAAACACCCGCGCATGATGTTGACGCTGAAACGGATCATTTCCCATGCAGGG
>RFMX01000366.1 GCA_009927495.1 Betaproteobacteria bacterium | reverse complement strand
TGACAAGGTCGAGGACTGGAGCGACCAGCGCTTTTGGGACGAGATACGCAAACGCCTAGACCCCGAGATGGCAGAGCGCATGGTGACGGGCGCCTCCATTGAAAAAAGCATTGCCCCACTGCGCAGCTTTGTGGCCGAACCCATGCGCTTTGGACGCTTGTTCTTGGCAGGCGACGCGGCACACATCGTGCCACCCACCGGTGCCAAGGGATTGAATTTGGCTGCCAGCGATGTGAAATACCTGAGCAGCGCTTTCATCGAGTATTTCAAGGAACGCAGCAGTGCGGGCATTGACCATTATTCGCAACGTGCTTTGGCGCGTATTTGGCGAGCTGAGCGTTTTTCGTGGTGGCTCACCAGCTTGATGCACCGCTTTCCTGACAGCGCAGGCTTTGGCCAAAAGATGCAAGAAGCTGAACTGGACTACTTGGTCAACAGCCAAGCTTTGTCAGCAACCCTGGCTGAAAACTATGTCGGTTTGCCCTTGGATTTTGGACAGTGAATTCAAAGACCTTTAAGCCTGCAGATGACACCTTAAAAGGTGTTCGCATATTGAGCGTGGCGCTTAACCTGCCAGGTCCTGCTGCGCTGATGCGCTTGGCAGACATGGGGGCTAAATGCACCAAGCTCGAACCTCTGCCACCTGCTGGACTTGTCAAAGTCGCAACTTCCGACCCCATGGGCTTGTACGCCCCCCATGCTTACGCGCATTTACATGCTGGTGTGAAAGTTGTCCAAGCCGATCTGAAAAGCGACAAAGGCCAAGCGCAGTTGCACAAACTTTTGGCGAGCAGCGATGTGTTGCTCACCTCGTTTCGCCCCTCGGCCCTGAAAAAACTGGGCATGACCTGGGCTGATTTGCATGCCCAATTTCCATCTCTGAATATGGTCTGCATTGTGGGATCTGCAGGATCTGGCGCTGAGATTCCCGGCCATGACCTCACGTATTTGGCCGCCCATGATTTGGTCACAGACTTAAGACTTCCTGCCACCTTGTTTGCCGATATGGCGGGTTCGCTGCAGGCCAGCGAAGCCGTGCTGAAAGCCTTGTGGCAACGTGCCAAGCCAGGTCGCTCCCAAGGCAAAGGGGTTTTTCATGAGGTGGCCCTGGAAAATGCGGCAGCGTATTTGGCGCTGCCACGACACTGGGGGTTGACTGCGCCCCAGGGCTCTGTGGGTGGCGCCCATGCAGGCTATGCCGTTTATGCGTGCAAAAACGGTCGCGTTGCTGTGGCGGCCTTGGAGCCGCATTTTGCCGCACGGTTGACTGAGGTCGCTGGTTTGCCTGCAGCCAAACCGGGACAAAACCTCATGCTGCTTGCCTCTACCCGCGACAAATTGGCGGCGTTTTTCGCCACCTTGACCCGCAAGCAGGTGGATGCGATGGCAGTGGCAAACGACTTGCCACTGCACACC
>RFMX01000152.1 GCA_009927495.1 Betaproteobacteria bacterium | reverse complement strand
CTCAAGGGGCATTGCACATAGTAGCGACTGCGCGTCAGGCTGCGCATGGAGCACAGCGCAAAGCCATGCTCGCTGTTGGCATAAACAATCGCGTGGGTGGACACAGGCGGCACATCGGCCAACACGCCCAACCAACCAAAGGGGTACACCTTTTCATACTCGGTGATGGCGTTCTTGGGCACACTGGCACGGGAGACGCCATGAAAGCCATCACAACCGGCGATGAACTCACAGTTCAAGACATGCGACACCCCATCTTTCACATAGCGCACCTGAGGGGAGCTGCCGTCAAAGTCATGCAGGCTCACCTCTTGCGCCTCATACACCGTGTTCAGTCCCAGCGCGGCGCGTTGCGCCATCAAGTCTTTGGTGACCTCGGTTTGACCATAGGCGGTCACCACTTTGCCGCCGGTGAGTTGGGTAACTCCGATGGGGTGACGCGTATTTTTATACACCAGTTCAATGCTGTGGTGCACCGTGCCGCCTTCGCTCACACCCGCACCCACACCC
Source organism: Betaproteobacteria bacterium (assembly GCA_009927495.1). Classification (GTDB taxonomy): domain Bacteria; phylum Pseudomonadota; class Gammaproteobacteria; order Burkholderiales; family Burkholderiaceae_C; genus Limnohabitans. The sequence goes on along the minus strand of RFMX01000152.1, from coordinate 824 downwards.
GCTTCGTGTAGCAAATCAACCGTCACTTGTTCCAAGATGCCTGCGCGTATGCGACCCAACACATAGCTGGGGCTTTGGCGTTCCAAGATGACATGGTCAATGCCTGCTTTGTGCAACAAGGCACCCAGCAACAAACCAGAGGGTCCTGCGCCAATGATGGCGACTTGGGTACTGCTGTGGGACATACTCAAACTCCGAGGTGTTGGTGCAGCACATCCGGCTGCGCCAGCAAAGTGTCACTGGTTCCTTGGAACACCACCTCGCCTTTGACCAATATGACGTTGTGTTGGGTAATCTGGGTCACGTGTTGCCAGTTTTTATCAACGATCACCGTGCTGATGCCCGACTTGGCCACCAAGGCGCAGATGCGCCATATCTCCAAAGCGATCAGGGGCGCCAAACCTTCGGTGGCTTCATCCAGCAGCAGCAAATCGGGGTTGGTCATGAGGGCGCGACCGATGCTGAGCATTTGTTGTTCGCCGCCGCTCAGTTGCTGACCGCCATGGCTGAGCCGTTCACCCAAGCGCGGGAAGGTGTCCAGCACCCTTTGGTAGGTCCAGTCTTGTTGACCGCGAATACCGGGGCGAGCGGCCATCACCAGGTTTTCATGAACACTCAGGTTGCCAAAAATACCGCGACCTTCCGGCACATAGGCCATCCCCTTGTTGGCGATGGCAAACGGTGTTTCAGCGTGTATGGCCTTGCCTTGAAACGTGATGGTGCCACTGCGGGGTTTGACCAAGCCGGTGATGCTTTTCAAGAGGGTGGATTTGCCCATGCCGTTGCGCCCCATGAGGCCCACGGTTTGTCCCCGCTCAATGTTG
>RFMX01000270.1 GCA_009927495.1 Betaproteobacteria bacterium | reverse complement strand
CGTCCCATCTTGTTGCTTGGCTGCTTTTGGCAGTTCAGCAAAGCCGCAAAGTATAACTGTTTTTTGTCGATTTTTGCGTCTCTATAGGGCGGATTTTTTTGACAATAAATCCAACACCCAAGCCGCAGCGCAATTGCCAAAGGTTGCGGTGACTGTCACCACCGAACCATAGCCATGGCAGTTCAAAGAACTGTCTGTTTGTGCGTCACAAACTTGCGAAGGCGTCACACTCTCTTTGCTAAACACAGCGGCTATTCCCATGGGCTTTCCTGCCGCTGGGCCAGCGTTTTGCTTGCGAAGACGTTGGCGCAGTTGGGACAGCAAAGGGTCATGGGTGACATCAGCCAAATCCGCAACATCGGCTTTATGAGGAAGACGTTTTCCACCGGCCGCACCCACGGTGATAAAGGGTGTGTGGCTAGCCAAAGCCCAAACTGCCATGGCTTGCTTGGCCGTCATTTGGTCGCAAGCATCTATCACAGCATCCGCTTGCACAGACAACAAGTTGGCGCAGTTTTCAGGGGTAATGAATTCCTCAACTGCAGTCACTTGGCAATCGGGATGAATGAGGGCAATTCTTTGTTCAAGAGCGACTACTTTTGACATGCCTATAGTGGTCGACAAAGCAGGGAGTTGGCGGTTGATATTGGACTCGGAAATGTGGTCTAAATCAACCAGTGTCAAAGCCCTTACGCCGCTACGGGCCAGACATTCCACCGCCCATGAACCCACCCCTCCCACACCGACCACCACCACGTGGCTTTGGCGAATCTGTTGGGCACCTATGTCCCCATACAAACGGGAAAGACCACTGAAACGTCTGTCAGTATCTACGAGGTCTTCTGAGTTCACTTGATTTGGGCCAACCTGTCCTTGGCTGCTGCAGCGGCTTCTGTGGTGGGATACAACTTCAAGAGTTCGTTAAAAGTTTTACGCGCTTCTTTGGGTTGTTTGATTTCCAATTGCGCATTGCCAATGGTTAACATCGCCTCGGGCGTTCTGGCGTGGTTAGGAAAGTCATTGGCCAGTCCTTTGAGTTGCGCGATGGCCTCATTGAAATCGCGACGAGCGAACCTGGCACTGCCCAGCCAATACAAGGCGCTGGGTTTGTAACCTGAAGCTGAATAAACCTTGACGAACTGCGCAAATTCTTTAGCCGCAGCAGAAAAGTCACCTTTTCGAAACAGCACGAAAGCGGCTTCAAAATCGCGTTTTTCTTCTGGATCGGCTAAAAATTCGAAGCCATCCACCTGAACATTGATCTTGCTGGACTTAGGCGCCTCTTCCTTGGATGCTGTTGTCTCTTGCTTGACCAACAGGCTGTTCATTTTTTGAAATCGCTCCTCTAGATCGACCTTAGTCTCTTTATGGGCGCGTTGCAAAAGAGTGATTTCACGCAATAACTGCTCTCGCTCGCCATTGAGATTAGCGATGTCTTGCTTGAGTGCATCAATTTGGGCTTGCAATTGCAAGAGGGCTTGGCGGTTGTCTTGCTTGGACTGGTTGATATCGATTTCAACTTGTTTGCGCAGACTCTCATTTTGTTTTTGAGATTGCTCAAGCGATTTTTGCAGTGTTTGCTCGGAAGATTGCAACTGTGATTGCCGCTGATTTTCCAGTCGTTGACGCAAGTCGAGTATGGCTCGCCTGGCCTCTTCATCCTCAAACAAGGCAGCCTGTGCTGAGGACACCCAAACCGCCCACAAGCACAGCAATGCTGCAAGACGCCAAGATTTCATCGGTAAAAGAACTCAGCGCGTCGATTTTTTGCAAATGCACTTTCGTCAGAGCCTTGTGCAGCGGGCTTTTCCTTGCCAAAGCTCACAGACTCCACTTGAGACTCTTGAACACCCAGCAGGCTCAAGCTTTGGCGAACTGCATCAGCACGCTTTTGTCCCAAGGCAAGGTTGTATTCACGACCGCCGCGTTCATCGGTATGGCCTTCCAAAGAAACTTTCGCCCTTGGGTTAGCTTTGAGAAATTGTGCATGGGCTTCAATGGTGGTTTGAAATTCAGACTTCACCACATAGCTGTCGTAGTCAAAGAAGATCACCTTGGCAACATTACCCGAGGGGCCTGCGCTCAAGTTGGTGCTGGCAGCGCTGTCAACAGGAACAACTGCGGACTTGGCTTCGTTGGCAGATGAGGCAGTGACAGGGGCTGGCATGACAGGGTCAGGTGCGACGGAAACTTTGGAGCCAGATTTATCTTCGACAGGCACTTCATTGAGTTTGACGCCTGAAGCACAAGCAGAAAGCAACAGGATCACTCCCAATGACAAAAGCAATTTTTTCATGAAATCTCCGGATAAATTAAGGATTGAGAAAAGGGCCCCAATGAGGCTCTCGCATATTGGAATTTTGTCCTGCGAGTCTGGCGCGTATTTTGCCATCTAAAGTTGTGGTCATTAGCGCTTCGCGTCCTTGCGATTGGGTGGAATACATAATTAGTTTTCCATTCGGGGCAAACGTTGGTCGCTCATCTGCATTCGTGTCTGTCAAAGCCACCACTTTGTCGCTGATCAAATCCATGACATGCAGTTTGTAGGCGCCACCGATTCTGGAGATAAATGCCAACCATCTTCCATCAGGACTCAGGCTGGGTGAGATGTTGTAACTGCCCGTGAACGTCACCCTTTGCACCGGCCCACCCATGGCAGGGGTTCGGTAAATTTGCGGCGAGCCACCACGGTCACTCACAAAATAAATGGCGGACCCATCCGAGCTGAAAACCGGTTCGGTATCAATGCCATTGGACTGAGTGAGCCGCTTGGGCTCACCCCCCTTTGAATTGATTAAAAACAACTGCGACCCACCATCGCGGCTCAAAGTAATTGCCAGCGATTTGCCGTCTGGCGACCAAGCAGGCGCACTGTTGGAGCCCTTGAAATTGGCCAGCACCCTGCGCTTGCCTGATGCGAGATCGTGGACATAGACCACAGGCTTTCGCGATTCAAAAGAGACATAGGCCAACTCGTTGCCGCTCGGTGACCAACTGGGCGAAATGATGGGTTCTTGGCTGGTCAAAGCGGCTTGGGGGTTCTCTCCATCAGCATCTGCCACCCAAAGCAAGTGTTTGGGTCCTTGCTTGGTGATGTAGGCGATACGGGTCGAAAAAATACCTTTATCACCTGTTAATTTTTCATAGACTTGGTCAGCGATGCGGTGCGAAACCAAACGCAGATCTGCCGGAACAACCACATAGCTTTGCCCGCCCATGTCTTCGCCCTTGACTGCATCCCACAAGCGAAAACGAATGTCGAAGCGACCATCAGACATCCGCGAAATACTGCCAGTTAAAAGAGCGTCTGCTGGTTTTTGACGAATGGGGCCAAAGTCTGGTCGACTCACCTCATCAATGACCATGCCAGCAGGTGTGCTGCGAAACTGACCGCTGCGTTCAAGGTCGGCAGCCACGATTTGGGTGATCTTTTGAGGTGAGTTGTCTTCGCCTCGAAAGTTGGCCATGGCAATCGGGATTTGTGTCACGCCTACGCCAGATATTTCCACCCTGAAGTCCGCTTGTGCAGGCATAGCCCATGGAAATGCCAAAAGAGCCATCCCTAGAGAAGAGAAGAACGAAGTCATTGCTTTCCTTGGTTCAAACAATACAAAGTGAAATATTTGCCATAGGCCGCTTGTGCTTGCAGAATGCAAACAGCCAGTCCCATGGAGCCATCCAAAAATCCCAAACGAAAAATATAGCTCTTGATGAAGGCAACAAGACCAGAGCTCACAGCGCGTGACATGCTGGTGGTCTGACCTTGCGCAAATTTTTGGTCGGCCCACGCTTGGCTGTAGACCTGTAATTTGCGCCAATAGGATTGCGCCGAGGGGTAACTGTAGTGAAGCAGGGAGTGCTGAAGTTGCCCCTTGGCGTGCTGATCGTTAGAGACGAGTTTTTCATGCACAACATCATCACTGAAACGAGCCGTGTGTTTTTGAAAAAGTCTGGCCACGCGGTCGGGTCGCCAACCACAGTGGTGTATCCATTGGCCGCAAAAATTGGTCAAACGTGGAATGTCATAAAGCGTGTGTTGGGGTTGGGATAGCACCTGCTGAATTTCACGGGCCAAATCGGCAGATACACGCTCGTCAGCATCTAGGGAGAGGACCCAGTCGTGGCTGGCATAACCCAAAGCTTTGTTTTTTTGAGGACCAAAACCTTCCCAGTTCTGGGCAGTAAAGACTTTGGCACCCACACTTTGTGCGAGAGAAACGGTGTCATCGGTACTTTGTCCATCCAGCACAATGACTTCATCAGCAAAAGCAACGCTTTCAAGACAGGCCACAATATTGGCGCTTTCATTGCGTGTAATGATGATGACACTCAAAGGCATGACGCGATTCTAACCAAGCGAAGTTTCAGTATCGTCATAATCTGAAAAAGTTTCCAAGCAAAACATGACCCCCCAACCCCGTATTCGACATCGACTTGCTCGTGCATTTGCCCATTTCACCCAGCCCATCAGCGCATGGGTGGTGACAGCAGTGTGTGTGGTACTGGTGTCGATCACAGAGCCATTGATACCCGCCTTGCTTAAACCTTTGCTCGACAAAGGCTTTACACAAAATGATTTTCCTGTGTGGCAGGTACCCATTGCATTGATTGGGTTATTCGGTTTACGCGGTTTGGGAGTCTTTATCAGTCAGGTAGCCATGGCCAAAGCCACCAACCACGGCCTGATCCAACTGCGAATGAAAATGTTTGCGCGATTACAAAATGCCGATTTGGCTTTGTTCAAGCAACAAACAGCCAGTGCATTGGGAAACACCTTGGTTTTTGAGGTGCAAAACGGGGCGCAGTTGATGGTGAGTTCACTCATGAGCTTGGTGCGCGACAGCCTGACATTGCTTGCCTTGGTGGCCTACCTTCTGTATTTAAATTGGCAACTGAGTTTGATTGTGGCGCTGCTGTTTCCTGCGGTGGCATGGTTGATGAAAGCATTGAGCAAACGCTTGTACCAAATCACCCGAGACACGCAAACCGCCACCGATGAACTTGCCTATGTGGTTGAAGAGACCTCACTTGCATACCGAGAAATACGGCTTCACCAAGCCCAATCCATGCAAATCAGTCGTTTTGAGACTTTGGCAAAAACACTGCAACGCTTGGCTATGAAAACCTCAGTCGCCAGTTCTGGCATGACCCCCATGACCCAGATTTTGTCTGCCATCGCCTTGTCGGGTGTGATCAGCGTAGCTTTGATGCAAAGCCAACAAACTGGAATGACGGTGGGGGGGTTTGCTGCTTTTGTCACCGCGATGTTGATGTTGATTGCACCGATCAAACACCTGTCAGAAATCACCGGCCCTCTTACAAGAGGTCTTGCAGCGCTGGAACGAGGCTTTGAACTGATCGAAAACACACCTGTGGAAACTGGTGGCAGTCACCAATCGGTAAGAGCAAGAGGCCATATCGAGTTAGAAAACATTTCTGTGAAGTACCAGCCAGACATGCCTTGGGCTTTGCATCACATTGATTTGAATATCCAACCAGGTGAAACAGTTGCCTTAGTAGGATCCTCTGGCTCTGGTAAATCCACACTCGCCAATGTGTTACTTCGTTTTGTTGACGTCACTGAAGGCAAAGTATCCTTGGATGGCACACCGCTACAGGCGTGGGATTTGCTGTCATTACGTCACCAGTTTGCACTGGTAAGCCAAAACGTGGTCGTTTTGAATGACACCCTGACCGCCAATGTGGCTTTAGGTCAAACACCAGACAAACAACGGGTGATTGAATGTCTGAATGCTGCGCATTTGGGCGAATATCTGGCTGGCTTGCCCCAACATATTCACACCATGGTTGGTCACAATGCGTTCACCTTGTCAGGTGGGCAGCGACAACGATTGGCGATTGCCAGAGCGCTGTACAAAGATGCCCCCGTGCTTATTTTAGATGAGGCTACATCGGCACTGGATAACGAGTCAGAGCGTTTAGTGCAAGATGCCCTTCAAAGCCTACAAAAAAACCGGACCACGCTGGTGATTGCCCATCGGCTGACCACCATTCAAAATGCGGACCGTATCGTTGTCATGGAGCAAGGACGTATTGTTGAACAAGGTACGCACCAACAGTTGCTTGAAGCGCAAGGTGCTTATGCCGCGATGTTCAAGCTGAGTCAATCAGGCGTTTTATCGTAGCCAAGCAGCTTGGACACAGTTGATACGAACTCCTCTGTACTGGGCTGAATTAAGCGACTACACCATGCTTCGTTATGAAACGAGGTCACCTCGGGGTAGGTGAACCACACCAATGTAGGTATACGCAAAGCAACAGCCATATGGTAGGGGCCAGAGTCTGTTGAAACAAACACATCACATGCGTCGATCAGACCACTTGAACTGCTCAAGGTGGTTTCACCAGCAGCATCAACGATATGCAGATCTTGTGGATGTATTTCTTTCAAAAGCGCAATGAATACCTGGTTCACATCTTTTTCAAAAGGTGCGCCACTCAACACCATATTGGCTGGATGTATAGCCAATAAACGTGAAAAGCACTGGGCCAAATGTTTCAAATCGGGGCGTTTAACCATGGCGTCTGGAGTGCCGCAACCGATATTCAAACCAAGCACAGGCAAGTTATTCTGGAAGCGATGTTGGTGAAGGGTTTGCCACGCCCTGCCCTCCTCTGTGACTTGCATTTCAATCGATGTGCCTGAACGCTCTAAGCCAAGAGCTTGCAACACCACAAAGTCGCGGCTGGTGTAATCCATGGGCAAAGTCAGTGCATGACTTTGTGCAAAATCACGCAAGCTCGGAGAGGACTTTTCATAGAAAAAAGAACGCAAAGGAAACTGCGCGATGCCTACAGTCGATGCGCCTTGGGACTTGCCAGCCAACCAAGTGAGTGCCGAGGTTTTGATGCCGTGTGGTTCGAAATCAATCACCATATCGGGTTTGACCGATTGGCAAATACTTTGCAGCGAACGCCAGATGGCACTGAAAGATACGCGTTTCCCATCGGGATGAGAGGGGTCTTTATCTCGCACCGTGATGAAATGCGCAGTTGTCAATAAAGGGTGTTGTTGTATCAGTGCTTCAGTTGGATAACCTGGATGTTTACTTAAAAAAACTAAATGCAATTGAACATTCGGCCATCTGTTTTTCAAAACACGCCAAGCCGCTGAACTGCGCAGCAAGTCCCCCACGCCCAGGCTGTGGGACTTGATCATCAGAATCGACCGCGGTTCTGTATTCACCGCGCAGCCACTTGTTGAAACAAATCGTCGTACTGCTTTGCCGCATCAGCCCAAAGGTGCTGCTCAGCAAATGCAAGCACCGCCCCTTGATGCTGGGCATAGACGGAGGGTTCAGATAAGTTCACAACGGCGGCGGTCAGTGCATTGGCATCTAAGGGGTCGTACAAAATGATGGCATTGGCTTCGTGTTGCAAATCGGCAGCTAAACCACAATATTTTTCTTGGCTAACCACCACGGGAAGTCCGTAAGACATGGCTTCAAGAACAACCATGCCAAAGGTATCTTCCAGCGTGGGATGAAGTAATAGGTCTGCTGAAACATAGACTTGCTCCATGTTGCTGACCACGCCCAAGTAACTCACCCGACCTGCAATCCCAAGACGGACCAATTTGTCTTGCCACTGCTTGGTGGGATGGGCTTTTCCAACCACCAACAAGCGGTATGAAGCATCGAGATTCGCCAAGGCCGACAATACCGTGTCAAGATTCTTTTTGACAGCATCGTTGCCCACCCATAAAAGTACTTTGGTTTTGTCAGCGCCTTCAAACTGAGGTGACTTATCTGTCTTGTTCAAATGGGAAGCGTGTGGGTAAATGCCTGGGGCAATGCTCAGCACCTGCCCTTGCGCGAACGCAGCTTGCTTGTTTTGCAACTGCTTTTGCAAAGGCTTTGAAACGGCCACCCAAAAGCGCATTGGCTGCCATTGAAAACGGAAAAACTCTAAAGCGGCATAAGTCCAGATGCGAGGACTGGTCAAGTATTTCAACCCCAAGTTTAAGCGTTGAAGCAACGATAAATGTTCAGTGGGTTTGCAACGCATGGGTACAACATGAACAGTTTGTACCTGTCCATGCCAAGTGTTTTCATGCGAATGCACGATATCAAAACCGCGCCGAGTCAGCCACCAAGTGGATAAGGCAAACCACAACTGATTTAGCCATCGGGGACGTTTGAAAAACAAAGGGATGGCGTGGTAAGTCACTGCGTCCAAGGTGTTATCCATCTCTTGGGCAAACACATGTACATCATGTGACGCGGACAACTCTAAAGCAATGGCCACTGCATAGGCTTCTGCACCTCCTGCTTCACGGCGAAAGGTTCGGTGTAACACCGCAATTTTCAAACGCACGCTTGCCATGGACATCTTGACCTACGGTGATCTTTTGCTATCTTCATAGCGGGTCAAGACCTTGAGAAGAAATTGAGGAGAGTAGGTAGAACGAACCACTGGAACCCTGGGTAAGGCGGTCATTCGGTCTGTTGTACAGGCCCTGCCCCGATGGGTCGTGGTGGCAGCCACATAACCCGATAGCGAAACCAAGCTTTCATGCTCAGGCGAGAAATGACCATAGGGATAGCAAAATTGCGTCACCGGTTTTTGCAACAGGTTTTCTAAGTCACTTTTACTTTGAAGCAATTCCTGTCTAGCCTCGGCCAAAGAAATCTGGTTCAAATCTGCATGGCTACATGTGTGCGAACCCACCTCCATACCCGCGTCCACCCATGTGCGCATCTCCTCAACACCCATTAACGTAGCTTGTGCCATGCCAAGCGCCTCATCCCACGCGTTATGCTGACCAAGCTTTCCACTCACAACATAACAAGTAGCGCTGAAACCCATATTTTTCAAAATAGGAAGCGCATGCAAGAGGTTGCTTTGGTAACCATCATCAAGGGTGATGCCCACCACCTTGCCTTTTTTTTCACCGCGCAAATAAGGCATGAGTTCTGACATGCCCAGTCCTGTGTAGCCAAGACGGGCAAGCCACTGCATTTGTGTTGCAAAAGACGATGGCGACACCCATAAACTGCGCAAAGCAAAACCCTTGGGCGGGGCTTGCTCGGTATGGTGGTAAGTCAATATGGGAATGCTGTGGCCAGATGTCATAGCAACACAATGTTGTAGTCTTCTGGCCCCATGCCCACTTCAGTCATCAAGGAGATGGGTTTGCGAATAAAGTCGCTCAGTCCAGCCAAATGGTGGCTTTCTTCCTCTTGCAGCAATTCGATCACTGCTGATGAAGCAAGAACACGAAATTCTTTAGGGTTGAATTGTCGAGCTTCTCGCAAAATTTCACGCAATATGTTGTAAGCCACGCTGCGTGCTGTATTGACAATGCCTCTACCTTGACAACTCGCACATGGTTGACACAACAAATGCGCCAAGGACTCTCGGGTTCGCTTGCGAGTCATCTCGACCAAACCCAAGGGTGAAAAACTGCTGACCGAGGTTTTGACGCGGTCTTTGGAAAGTTGTTTAGTGAACTCATTGAGCACGGCTGACTGGTGGTCTTGTCTTTGCATATCGATGAAGTCAATGACAATCATGCCGCCCAAATTGCGCAAACGCAATTGACGGGCAATGGCACCTGCGGCTTCTAAATTAGTTTTAAAAATGGTTTCATCGAAACTTTTCACACCAACAAAGCCACCGGTATTCACATCGACCGTGGTCATGGCTTCGGTTTGGTCAATGATCAAGTAGCCACCCGATTTCAGCTCGACTCTGCGCCCCAAGGCCAAAGCAATGTCTTCATCGATACTGAACAAATCGAAAATAGGTCGCTCGCCTTTGTAGTGAACCAGCTTGTCAACTGATGAGGGCATGAATTCTTTGCCAAAGGCCATCATCATTTCAAACTGCTCGCGGGAGTCGATGCGAATGGTTTGCGTGCCTTCCGATACAAAATCACGAAGCACCCGTTGCAACAGGTTTAAATCTTGATGCAGCAAAGACTTGGCAGCTTGGTTGAGGCTGGCAGTGCGAATGCGTTCCCAAGTTTTTCGCAAATAAGCGATGTCTTCGCTGAGTTCTTGGTCTGAGGCCTCTTCCCCGTTGGTACGAAGAATAAATCCACCTTTGGCCTCGCTTTGGTGGGCCAGTGTCGCCAGTCTCTCGCGTAAGACCTGGCGTTGCTCGGCAGGAATTTTTTGGGAAACACCGATGTGATCATCTTGCGGCAAAAACACCAGCAACCTGCCCGCAATGCTGATTTGGGCAGATAAGCGAGCGCCTTTGTTACCCATGGGGTCTTTCATGACCTGAACCAAAATCGACTGGCCTTCAAATACCTGCTTTTCAATGGGCACAAGAGGCTGAGGCGAAGTTTCAGGGTCTGCGTGTTTGGCGTTCACACTGCTCATCAAGTCGGCCACATGCAAAAACGCTGAGCGTTCTAATCCAATGTCGATAAATGCAGATTGCATGCCGGGCAGTACCCGTACCACTTTGCCGAGGTAGACATTTCCCACCAAACCACGCTCAAGAGACCGCTCTATGTGCACCTCTTGCAAGGCACCGTTTTCGATTACCGCGACGCGACTTTCATGCGGGGCCCAGTTGATAAGGATGTCTTGTTGCATTCAGACAGCCCCGATCTGTTTGAGTAATTGGCTGGTTTCATACAAAGGCAAACCCATGATGCCTGAGTAACTGCCCGATACATGAGAAATAAATGCACTGGCACGACCTTGAATCGCATAGGCACCGGCTTTGCCCATGGGTTCTTGGCTGGCGACATAGTCCTGAATATCTGCTGCTGTCATAGGTGCAAATTTAACGCGAGAACGGCTCAAAGCAAGGTGTATGTCTTGATTGTGACCGATAGCGACAGCTGTCAATACTTGGTGGGTTTTGCCTGACAACAGGCTTAGCATCTGTGCGGCTTCGCTTTCATTCGCAGGTTTACCCAATATATGCCCCTCCACCACCACGGTGGTGTCTGCACACAATACCGGCGCAGCCACCAAGGACTGCAGTTGTATCTGCTCTAGGGCAGATAGCACTTTCAATCGGGTGACGCGTTTGACATAACGCAGCGCTGACTCTTGGGGTAAGACCGCTTCCAAGGCCTCTGCCGCCTCAGCGTCTGTTGGCAGAAGCACTTTGTAAGCAACGCCAATTTGATCAAGCAAGGCTTGTCGCCTGGGACTTTGCGAGGCCAAATAAACAAAAGGTAAAGCACTCATTCGCGGTGATAGGGATGGTTGGTCATGATGGACCAGCAGCGGTAGAGCTGTTCAATCAATACCACTCGGACCATGGCATGGGGCAAGGTCATGTCAGACAAGCGCAGCAAGGTGCTGCCGTCTTTGCGAATCGCAGGATCGAAGCCATCTGCCCCGCCAATGATGAAAGCCACATCTTGGCCTTGGGCTTGCCAACCGGTCCAGCGCTGAGAAAGGTCCATGGTGGTGGTGCGTTGCCCATGTTCATCCAGCCAAATCTTGTGACAATCACGCGGCAAAACCTCATCGATGCGCTTTTTCTCGGCGGCCCAAATTTGGGCTGTGGTGCGAGAGGCTCTGGGTTCGGCTTTGACTGTTTTAAGGCCTACACCCGCTTCGGGGGGGAGTCTCTTGAGGTAGTCATCCCAGGCGGTTTGTGCCCAGTCAGGAATTCTGATGCCTACAGCGACCACCCACAGCTTCATTTTTTGCGAGGTGCTGTCGGACGCTTTTTAACCGCAGGTGCCTTGGTCGCAGAAGGTGTCTTTTTGACCGAAGGTGTCTTTTTAACAGCAGGGTTTTTGGTGGCGGTCTTTTTGGCCCCAGGCTTGGCGCTCACTGTTTTCACAGCCGCAGGCGGTTTTTCAATCACGGGCTTAGGCGCACCAAGTTTGATGCGCACAGGTTTTTCGCCCCAAATCTCTTCCAAGTGGTAGTAGGTGCGAATGGCAGGCTGCATGATGTGGACCACCACAGAGCCGCAGTCAACGATGATCCACTCACCGTTGTCTTCACCTTCCATGCGAGGCTTGGCAAAACCGGCATCTCTGACCCCATCACGCACACTGGCAGCCAAGGCTTTGGTTTGTCGGTTGGAAGTGCCACTGGCGATAACGACACGCTCAAACAATGAAGACAAATGCTCTGTGTTGAACACCACGATGTCTTGCGCTTTGACATCCTCAAGGCTATCGACAATGCTTCTTTGCAGTTTTTGAACGTCTTTTTTTTCAGCGGCTTCTGTCATAGGGTTCCAAATAGAGTTGGTTTTGTTGGATGTAATGGGTAACGAGGGGACTGACAAGCTCAGGATTGGGGTGACCTGAGGCATAACTGGCCCGCAAGGCGGAAGAGCTGATGTCCATCAAAGGCATATGCATTCGCGTAACCCGTTCCGAGGGGAGATTGTGCCACTCGTGCGGGTAAGCCTTATCTGCACTGGTGTCGGGGCGTTGAACCACCACCAACTGGGCCATCTCTAATATGCGTTGCCATTGGTGCCATTGGGTAAAGCTGGCTGCTTGGTCAGCACCCACAAGAACACAAAAATCCACATTGGGATGGCGAAGTTGTAACGCGTCCAGGGTGTCGACGGTATAGCTCGGCCCCACCCGTTGCGTTTCCAAGTCATCCACCACCACTTGCGGCATGTTTTGAAAAGCCAAGCGAGCCATGGCCAAGCGGTGACTGGCGTCTGACAAAACACGCGATTTATGCCAAGCCTGTCCGGTAGGAACAATGTACAAAAGGTCGAGGTGTTGCTGCTGAATAAGGGCTTGGGCCAAGGCTTGGTGCGCCCTGTGCGGTGGGTCAAATGCCCCCCCAAACATACCGATGCGCAGAACTTGGCTCAAGCGCCTTGCGCCCAGTCTTGAGGTACCAAGAAATGGGAATAGAGTTTTTCTTCTGCCGAACCAGCTTCAGGTGTTTGCTGATAAGACCAACTCACCATGGGTGGCAAAGACATCAGAATCGACTCCGTACGCCCCCCCGATTGCAGACCGAAGTGGGTGCCCCTGTCCCATACCAAATTGAACTCCACATAGCGACCACGTCTGTAAAGTTGATGCTTGCGTTCACGTTCACCGTAGGGTGTGTCCATGCGTTTAGTGACAATCGGGAAATAGGCTTGGTTGAAAGCATTCCCCACACTTTGCATCATGGCAAAGCTCTTCTCAAAGCCAAGCTCTGAAAAATCATCAAAAAAGATACCGCCCACGCCGCGAGGCTCATTTCGGTGTTTGAGGAAAAAATACTCATCGCACCATTTTTTAAATCGCGGGTAATAGGAAGAATCAAATCCATCGAGAGATTTTTTGCATTCGGTATGAAAGTGTCGTGCGTCTTCATCAAAACCGTAATAGGGCGTCAAATCCATGCCGCCGCCAAACCACGCCACGGCTTCACCAGATGCGGGTTGGGCCAACAAAGCCCGAACATTCAAATGCACCGTGGGCACATAGGGGTTGCGTGGATGAAAAACCAAGGACACGCCCATGGCTTCAAAGGAAGAGCCTGCCAGCTCTGGACGATGTTGCGTCGCCGATGGGGGTAATTTGGGCCCCCGCACATGCGAAAAACCACAACCGGCACGTTCAAACACATTGCCGTTTTCTAAAATTTGGGTGATGCCATTGCCTTGAAGGATTTCGCCTGGTGGTTTTTCCCACGGATCGCTGATAAAACCATGACCGTCAATCTCACTTAAACCCGAGGTGATACGTTGCTGGAGTCCAAGCAAGAAGTCTCTGACAGGTTCAAAAGCAGGGTTCATAGAAATGATGCCTTGGAAAGAAGGGTTGGAATTTACCGGCGAATAGCGCGAAACCCAATGTCTCTTCGCATTTGCATTCCTTTGAAGTGCAGCTTGTCCGCCAAAGCATAGGCATGGGCCTGGGCTTGCTTGACCGTGTCGCCAAGAACCGTCACACACAGTACCCGTCCACCGCTTGTGAACACTTTGCCGTCTTTGAGTACCGTACCAGCATGAAACACCATGGCCTCATCCGTATCGGCGGCAAGCCCATGGATTTCCTGTCCAAGTTCGGGGGTTGATGGGTAGTTAGCGGCAGCCATCACCACACCGAGCGCACAACGCCTGTCCCATTGCAATTCAAGTTTTGCCAATGCTTCAGTGTCTGCATCGGTGGCAGCCCAAAGCAATTCAAGCAAATCGCTTTTCAATCGCATCATGATGGGCTGTGTTTCAGGGTCGCCCATTCGGCAGTTGAATTCAAGCACTTTGAGCTTGCCCTCTCGACCAATCATCAAACCGGCATACAAAAAGCCTGAGTAGGGAATACCATCTTGCTGCATCCCTTTGAGGGTGGGCTGAATGACTTCCCGCATGACTTTGGCATGTATTTCTGGTGTGACCACCGGTGCTGGCGAATAAGCGCCCATGCCACCGGTGTTGGGCCCCAGGTCAGCATCCAACAAACGCTTATGGTCCTGAGAAGTGGCCAAGGGCAATGCGGTCAAGCCGTGAGCCACCACCATGAAACTGGCCTCTTCACCTTCCAAAAACTCTTCAATCACCACCCTTGCTACGCCTTGGTTGTGTTGGACACCCGCATCATCGGCAAGCATATGGTCAATCGCCGCATGAGCCTCTTGAGCATTCATGGCCACCACCACGCCCTTGCCGGCCGCCAAGCCATCGGCTTTCACCACAATGGGCGCACCCTTGGTGTTCAAATAAGCATGGGCTTTGGCAGCATCTTCAAACACTTGGTATTCAGCGGTGGGAATCCCGTGCCTGAGCATGAAGGCTTTAGAAAATGCTTTGGAACTTTCCAGCTGCGCGGCCGCTTGTGTGGGACCAAAAATACGCAGTCCGTGGTGACGGAATTCATCCACTATGCCTGCGGCCAATGGGGCCTCGGGACCAACCACCGTCAAATCAATGTGGTTAGCTTGCGCCCATTCACGCAGCGCCATTTTGTCTGTGAGCGCTATGTTGTCAAAGTCTTTTTGCTTGGCTGTGCCACCGTTGCCAGGGGCCAGGTAAATGCGTTGAACCTGAGGCGAAAGATTGAGCTTCCAGGCCAGTGCATGTTCTCGACCACCTCCACCGACCATCAATATTTTCATAGGGCGGCGTTATGAAAAACCTCTTGAACATCATCGAGTTCTTCAAGGGCATCAATGATTTTTTGCATTTTCAGTCTGTCGTTATCGCTGAGTTCAATGGTCACTTCTGGGCGATAGGTCACTTCAGCCATGCCCGCCGAAAGACCGGCACCGTCAAGTGCTGCTTTGACAGCCTCAAACACAGTGGGAGAAGTTAGAACTTCAACAGTCCCATCTTCGTCAACCAAGACATCGTCTGCACCGGCATCCAAGGCGGTTTCCAGGACTGCGTCTTCAGAGGTGCCAGGTGCCAAAAGGAGTTGCCCACAGTGCTTGAATTGAAAGGCCACAGAGCCCTCTGTGCCTAAATTACCACCGTGTTTGCTCAAGGCATGACGCACCTCTGCAACTGTGCGAACTTTGTTGTCGGTCATGGTGTCTACCATCACGGCAACGCCACCTACGCCATAACCTTCATAGCGAATTTCTTCGTAATTCACGCCTTCAAGGTTACCTGTGGCCTTGTCAATATTGCGCTTGACGGTGTCAGCTGGGAGGTTGACAGCTTTTGCCTTTTCGATGGCCAAGCGCAAACGCGGATTGGCACTCAGGTCAGCGCCGCCTGTTCGTGCAGCCACCATGATTTCGCGGATGACACGGGTCCAAACTTTGCCGCGCTTTTCATCTTGGCGGCCTTTGCGGTGCTGAATATTGGCCCATTTGCTGTGTCCTGCCACGATCAGCCAGCCTCAGCTTCTTCGGGTTCAGCAGGCTCTGACTTGGATGCTCTGGATTCTTTTTTTGGCAAAGGTTGGATATCGAGCAACACCTCTTCCTTGTCGTCGATATCCACGGTCAAACGACCGCCTTCTGTGAGACGACCGAACAACAACTCGTCAGCCAAAGCACGGCGAATCATGTCTTGGATCAAGCGCTGCATGGGGCGTGCACCCATGAGGGGATCGAAACCTTTCTTCGCCAAGAATTTGCGCAACACATCGGTGAAGGTGACATCAACCTTTTTCTCTGCCAACTGGGTTTCAAGCTGCAGCAAAAATTTGTCGACCACACGCATGATGACGATTTCATCCAGCGCTTTGAAGCTGACGGTGGCATCCAAACGGTTGCGAAACTCGGGTGTGAACAAGCGCTTGATGTCGGCCAATTCGTCACCAGCTTCACGTGCATTGGTAAAGCCAATGGTCGATTTGTTCATCGTCTCGGCACCCGCATTGGTCGTCATGATGATGATGACATTACGGAAGTCGGCTTTGCGGCCATTGTTATCGGTCAAGGTGCCATGGTCCATGACCTGTAGCAGCACATTGAAGATGTCAGGATGGGCTTTTTCAATTTCATCCAGCAACAACACAGAATGGGGCTTCTTGGTGACGGCTTCGGTCAGCAAACCGCCTTGGTCAAAACCCACATAGCCAGGAGGTGCGCCAATCAAGCGACTCACCGCATGGCGCTCCATGTACTCAGACATATCAAAGCGAATTAACTCGATGCCCAAGATGTACGCCAGTTGCTTGGCGGCTTCGGTCTTGCCAACGCCGGTGGGGCCGCTGAACAAGAAAGAGCCAATGGGCTTATCGGCTTTGCCTAAGCCAGAGCGAGCCATCTTGACGGCTGAGGCCAACACCTCCAAAGCTTTGTCTTGGCCAAAGACCACGCTTTTCAAATCGCGCTCTAGGGTTTGCAGTTTGCCGCGGTCGTCGTTGGACACACTGGCTGGCGGGATACGCGCAATTTTGGCGACGATGTCTTCAATTTCCGCCTTGCTGATGGTTTTCTTGCGCTTTGAAACAGGCAGGATGCGTTGAGCAGCGCCAGCCTCGTCGATCACATCGATAGCTTTGTCAGGCAAATGGCGGTCATTGATGTATTTGGCACTCAGCTCTGCAGCGGCTTGGAGTGCAGCAACCGCGTACTTGACGCTATGGTGCTCTTCGAAGCGGGACTTCAAGCCTTTGAGAATATCCACAGTTTGCTCAACAGTGGGCTCGACCACATCGACTTTTTGGAAGCGGCGTGACAGTGCAGCGTCTTTCTCGAAGATACCGCGGTACTCTGTGAAAGTGGTGGCACCAATGCACTTCAACTGGCCAGAGCTCAGGGCCGGTTTGAGTAAATTGGAGGCGTCCAAAGTGCCGCCTGAAGCTGCACCAGCACCGATCAAGGTGTGGATTTCATCAATGAACAACACCGCATTGGGCTTATCCTTCAATGACTTCAAAACGCCTTTGAGGCGTTGCTCGAAGTCACCTCGGTATTTGGTACCGGCAAGCAAAGCGCCCATATCCAAAGAATAAACCTGAGAGTCAGCCAAAATTTCAGGCACGTCTTTTTGGGTGATGCGCCATGCCAAGCCTTCGGCAATCGCTGTCTTTCCAACGCCTGCCTCGCCAACCAATAAGGGGTTGTTTTTGCGACGACGGCAAAGAATTTGAATCACCCGTTCAACCTCGTACTCGCGACCAATCAAGGGATCAATTTTCCCGTCCTTGGCCAATTGGTTCAGGTTTTGGGTGAATTGCTCCAAAGGTGAGGCTTTTTCTGATTTCTCTGGCGATTCCTCGTTTTCAGTAGGTGATGATTCCGCACCTTTGCTGGGTTCTTGGGGGTCGTTTTTCTTGATACCGTGGGCAATGAAGTTAACCACATCCAAGCGCGTGACACCTTGCTGATGGAGGTAATACACCGCGTGGGAGTCTTTTTCACCAAAGATGGCAACCAACACATTGGCGCCAGTGACTTCTTTTTTACCGTTACCAGTGGACTGCACATGCATGATGGCACGTTGAATCACACGCTGAAAGCCCAGCGTGGGTTGGGTATCCACCTCATCGGTGCCAGCCACTTGGGGCGTGTTGTCTTTGATGAAATTGGAAAGCGATTTGCGCAAGTCATCGATGTTGGCTGAGCATGCTCTGAGTACTTCTGCGGCACTTGGGTTGTCCAGCAAGGCCAACAGCAGGTGCTCCACTGTGATGAATTCGTGCCGTTGTTGCCTGGCCTCTACAAAGGCCATGTGTAAGCTGACTTCAAGTTCTTGGGCAATCATGGGAATTCCTTGTGGCAGTATTTGTGTAGGTTCAACTGTATATGGAAACGATGGGACATTATTCAACTGGCTCAAGCAAAGCTTGTAGCGGATGTCCGGCTTGATGGGCAGCATCTTGGACTTGATCTACCTTGCTGGCAGCGACATCCTTGGTGTAGACCCCGCATATGCCTTTTCCGTCCAAATGGATCTTGAGCATGATTTGCGTGGCTGCTTCGCGGTCTTTGCCAAAAAACTCCTGCAACACCCTGACAACAAACTCCATGGGTGTGAAGTCGTCGTTGAGCATGACCACTTGGTACATCTGTGGGGGTTGGGTGCGTTGCGTGCGACGTTCTAGGACAACGGAATCAGAGTCGCCAGTGTCTACTGGTGGAATGACAGGCTTGGATGGGGTGGTTGACATGCTCACATTCTATCGATGCGGTTTAGCGTGCTTAAAAAATTAGACAAATGCCCAGAAATCAAACGTAAATAATTATTTAAAATTACTTTACAAAAATTGAAAACTGCATTCTAATTTTTAAGCATTCAATAATTACGATTTTTATTGTCTAAAGGGGTAGGCCATGGCTTTTGGCATTGTGAAATGGTTCAACAACCACAAGGGATTTGGTTTTATCGAGTCCGTAGAAATAGGACAGGATGTGTTTGCACATTTCAGCCAGGTAGATATGGTTGGCTTTAAAACACTCCAACAAGGGGCCAGTGTGATGTACGAACCGATTGAAGGCCCACGCGGGTGGATGGCAAAAAACATCAAGGTCATTGCCGCCCCAGCGATCAATGAAGAAGTTGTTGATCCACATGCCAATGTTCGAAGTTCAAGACTGAGAACTCCGCAGTTCAGAGCCAACTTGATCAGTCAGAGCCCACTGACTCGATAAAACCTAAGGTCAATAAAGCTCGTCCTTGACCTAACCAATCACATGTGTTCGATCATGACTTGACCAAAACCAGAACAACTCACTTGGGTTGCGCCTTCCATCAAGCGAGCAAAGTCGTAGGTGACTTTCTTGCTGAGAATGGACTTTTCCATGGATGAAATGATGAGGTCAGCAGCTTCAAACCATCCCATGTGGCGCAGCATCATTTCTGCGGACAAAATTTCAGATCCTGGGTTGACATAGTCTTTGCCAGCGTATTTTGGCGCCGTACCATGGGTCGCCTCAAAACAGGCGACAGAGTCTGACAAATTGGCACCAGGCGCGATACCAATGCCGCCCACTTGCGCGGCCAAGGCGTCGGAAATGTAGTCGCCGTTCAGGTTCAAGGTGGCGATCACGCTGTATTCGGCTGGGCGCAGCAAAATTTGCTGCAAAAAGGCGTCGGCAATGCTGTCTTTGACAATGATTTCTTTGCCTGTTTTGGGGTTGTTGAATTTGCACCAAGGACCGCCATCGATCAGTTGGGCGCCGAATTCCTTTTGGGCCAAGCCATAAGCCCAGTCACGAAATCCACCTTCGGTGTATTTCATGATGTTGCCCTTGTGAACGATGGTCACATTGGGCTTGTCGTTGTCGATGGCATATTGGATGGCTTTGCGCACCAAGCGCTCAGTGCCTTCACGCGAAACGGGCTTGATGCCGATACCAGACGTGTTGGGGAATCGGATTTTGGTCACGCCCATCTCGTCAATCAAAAACTTGATGAGTTTTTTGGCTTTGTCGCTCTCGGCTTCGTATTCGATGCCGGCGTAAATGTCCTCTGAGTTTTCACGGAAGATGACCATATGGGTCTTTTCTGGCTCTTTCAAAGGAGACGGTACGCCTTTGAAGTACTGCACAGGGCGCAAACACACATACAAATCGAGTTCTTGGCGCAAGGCGACGTTCAATGAGCGGATGCCACCACCCACGGGGGTAGTGAGTGGGCCTTTGATGGAGACCACATATTCACGCAAGACAGCCAAAGTTTCTTCGGGCAACCACACATCGGGGCCATAAATTTGGGTGGATTTTTCACCGGCATAAACCTCCATCCAGTGAATTTGTCGCTTGCCGCCATAGGCTTTGGCAACGGCGGCATCCACCACTTTGAGCATGACCGGTGTGATATCAAGTCCAGTGCCGTCACCCTCGATATAAGGAATGATGGGCTGCAGGGGGACAGTCAAGGACATGTCTTTGTTGACGATAATTTTTTCGCCCTGGGCGGGCACCTTGATATGCTGATACAAGAGAATGTCTCCAGAAAGTGAACAACAAGGCGGCAGAGGTATGCCGCAGGTCGGTGGGTAAAACTTCAATTCATTCTAACCAAGCATCCTATGAACCAGCTTACTGTTTTCCTCATGCCTAACCTACGAACTTTGTTGCAACGCACTGTGTTCCTCTTTTGTGCCATGGCCACACCCACGCTGGGTTGGGCACAAGAGCCGCAAACCGATTTGCAGCGCATGGTCATTCAGGCAGGAATGTTTCAAATTGATGCCCAAATTGCCCAAACCCCTCAGCAAAGGCAAATCGGCCTGATGTTTCGCAAGGAGATGCCTGCGCATGAGGGAATGCTGTTTGTCTTTGAAGAGCCTCAAAAGCAGTGTTTTTGGATGAAAAACACCTTGCTTCCCTTGACAGCGGCTTTTGTCGATGATGAGGGCGTGATCGTCAATACGGCCGATATGAAACCCCAAACCACCGATTCGCACTGCTCAGACAAACCCGTGCGCTTTGTGTTGGAGATGAACCAAGGTTGGTTTGCCAAAAAGAAAATCGGAAAAGGCTACAAACTCAAATCAGCCTTGTTTGGCCCAAAGTAGTCTTGGGCGATTCAAGCTAAATGGGTACCTAAGACCTGCACATCGGCAACGCCATCTGCCATACGCGCATGAAGCTTTTCTCCCACTTTCACCTCTTGAACTGAAGCAATGGCTTGGCCTTGCGCGTTCTCCAGCCAAGCATAGCCTCGCTGCAATACCAAGGCGGGGTCCAGCGAGCCCAGCAACAAAGCTGATCGTGACAATCGTTGACCCATTTGAGCGGGCATATCCTGCACAGCACGCTTTAGCCTTAGCGCTTGGGGCTCTAAAACCATGATTTGTCGATTCAGCACTTGCTGCCCCGCTCGCCCTAATCGGGCAGAACACTGAGACAAATTGTGCTGCTGTTTGTTGGCCCAACTGGAAGGTCGGGCCAACACGGATTGCAACCTGTCTAGGCTTTGCGCTCGGTTATCCATACCTTGCGCCAACTCGGCATCCAAAAAAGCTTGTATGGCTGCTAAAACTGCGACCAAACTTTCTCTGGGGATTGCACAAAGTTCGGCAGCGGCTGTGGGCGTGGGAGCTCGCAAATCCGCACACAAATCGGCGATGGTGATGTCTGTTTCATGGCCCACACCCGAAATCACAGGGACAGGGCTGTTCACAATGGCATGGGCAAGCTGCTCATCGTTGAAGGCCCACAAATCTTCCATGGAGCCACCGCCCCTGACCAGCAAGATCACCTCTACCTCGGGCCTGGCCGCCAGGGCTTGCAATGCCTGCACCAGCTGCGTTGGCGCATCCGCCCCTTGCACAGGTGAGGGTGAAACCATCACAGGAATATGCGGAACTCGCCGCGCAAGGGCTGTCACTACATCGTGTAGAGCTGCGGCGGCCAAGGATGTCACCACGCCAATACAGCGGGGATACAGAGGAAGAGCACGTTTGCGATCCTGCTCAAAGAGGCCTTGCGCCTCCAGTTTGGCCTTGAGTTGCAAAAAAGCTTCGTGCAATTGCCCAGCACCCGCCGGACGTAGCGCTTCAATCACCAGCTGCATCTCGCCCCTTGGCTCGTAAACAGCGACCCGGGCTTGGGCTTGCACCAGTTGTCCATCGCGGGGCGAAAAGTTCAATTGCTCGGCAGTGCGACGAAATAAGGCGCAGCGAATTTGTGCACCGCCATCTTTGAGGTTGAAATAACAATGGCCGCTGCTGGCTTTGGTAAACCCAGACAACTCGCCTTGCACCGAGACCATGCTAAAGCGTGCTTTCAAGGAATCAGCAATCGCTTTGTTTAAAGCGCTGACTGTCCACACATATTGGGCTTGGTTATCGTTGATCATGCTTAAAGCTGGGTAATAATTAACAGCATATTTCAGGGAGACACCTTTGTTTGGAATCATACAAGCCGCTGGATGGCCGATTTGGCCTCTTTTGTTTTGCTCGGTCATCGCTTTGGCCTTGATCATCGAGCGCTTTTACAAGCTGCGCAGCAGCGCTGTTCTCCCTCCAACACTCTTAGACGATGTGCTTTCCATCTCACAACGCGGCGTCCCGCGACCCGAATCCATTCAACATATTCAATCCACTTCTGCTCTTGGACAAGTCATCAGCGCAGGCTTGTTTTTGCTGCAAACCCAGCCCCTGTGTAGCAAAGAAGAGTTTGTGAGCGAGATGCAAGCCAGTGGGCGCCGTGTGGCCGCCCAACTAGAGCGTTACTTGGGCACACTGGGTTCGATCGCATCGGTGGCGCCCTTGTTGGGTTTGTTTGGTACCGTGGTGGGCATGATTGAGATTTTTGGCTCACAAACACCTGGTGCAGGCAACCCCGCCCAACTTGCCCATGGCATTTCAGTCGCGCTTTACAACACCGCTTTTGGCCTTGTGATTGCCATTCCCAGTTTGGTGGTCTGGCGTTATTTACGCGCCAAGGTGGACAACTTTGTGGTCGAACTCGAAATCGCTGCCGAACGAATGGTTAACCACTTCTTTGCCCAACGACCTGCAGTGAGCACACCATGAACTTTGGCCGACCACGCTCAAGTGAGCCGGAAATCAACCTGATTCCATTCATTGATGTTTTGTTGGTGGTTCTCATTTTTTTAATGCTCTCTACCACCTACGGAAAATTGACCCAAATCGATTTGAAACTGCCCACCGCAGACGCTGAACAACAGCAGGAAAAACCCAATGAAATCAGGGTGGTAGTCAGCAGCGACGGGCATTACTTGGTACAAAACAAAGCCTTAGAGGGTGCAGATATTCAAGCCATTGGACAGGCTTTGGCCATAGCCGCTAAACAAACTGCCAACCCCTTGGTGGTGATCAGCGCGGATGCACGAGCCAGCCATCAATCGGTGATCCAAGTGCTTGAAGCTGCCCAAACCGCAGGCTTGCAGCAAGTCACTTTTACTGCCCAAAGCCGCTCACAAGCAACCACCCTTCCCTAAGGCGCAATGCCCAAGCTACGCGAAGTTCTGATGGACGCTTGGCGCAAGCCAAGCATCTTGGCTTGGTGTTTGTATCCCCTCACCTTGTTGAGCCGAATTTACCTGTGGCTTTACCAAACTTCCTATGCACTGGGTTGGCAGTCTTCAACCCGCCTGCCTGTGCCTGTGCTGGTGGTGGGCAACCTGCTGGTAGGAGGAACCGGCAAAACCCCTGTGGTGATTCACCTTGCGCAACGCCTCAGCCTGTTGGGCTGGCAAGTGGGGGTGATTGCGCGTGGCCACGGGGGGCAGCAACAAGGCTGGGCTGAAGTCACAGAAAACAGTTTGGCATCGCATACAGGTGATGAAGCACTGATGGTGAAAAAACGCCTGGGTTTGCCTGTTTTCATAGCTAAAAAAAGAGCTCAAGCGGCATTGGCACTTTTGCGAACCTACCCCCAAACCCAACTCATCATCAGCGACGACGGTCTGCAGCACCGCGCTTTGCACCACGATATTGCCATCTGCGTTTTTGATGACCGTGGTTTGGGCAATGGTTTCTTATTGCCTGCGGGGCCTTTGCGAGAAACATGGCCTCGTCAGTTAAGCATAGGGGTGACGCAAATCAAGATCCATACCGGCCGCAACGCCTTTGAAGACAGCTTCGCTGCAAACCGACAACTGGCTGGTTTCGCTGTGAATGGACGAGGTGAGAAACGCGATTTGCGTCTTTGGTCAGGCCAAGCCGTGGATGCTTTGGCTGCAATTGCGCAACCACAAGCCTTTTTTTCTGCGCTGCAAAGCGCTGGCTTGATGCTCTCCCAAACCCAAGCCTTCCCTGACCACGCCCCACTGGCTGATTGGCAACCCAGCCATGGGGGGCTGGATATGCTTTGCACAGAAAAAGACGCTGTGAAACTGTGGCCTAGGCATCCACAGGTATGGGCTGTGCCCTTGCTTTGCGAACTGCCCGAGATTTTTTGGGACACATTGATGCCACATTTGCAACGACTATCATTGGTACATGGACACCAAACTGCTTGAACTGCTGGTATGCCCTGTGACCAAGGGCAGCCTTGAATACGACCGCGAAAAAGCCGAACTGGTCTCGCGCAGCGCTCGTTTGGCCTACCCTATTCGGGACGGCATTCCTGTGATGCTGGAAGTAGAAGCTCGAACCCTGAGCGACGCTGAATTGGAGCTTTGATTGAGCGGCCTGCCCTTTGTGGTGCTGATTCCGGCGCGGCTGTCAGCGAGTCGCTTACCCAATAAACCTTTGGCTGATTTAGCGGGTATCCCCATGGTGGTGCGAGTCGCTCAACGTGCCCAACTGTCGCAAGCAAGCCAAGTGGTGGTGGCCACGGACAGTGCTCAGGTCATGCACGTTTGCGAGCAGTTTGGCGTCAAGGTAGTCATGACACGCGAAGACCACCCCAGTGGCAGTGACCGTTTGGCTGAAGCGGCGACCTTGCTGGGCTTGGCCAGCAGCGACATTGTGGTGAACGTCCAAGGTGACGAACCCTTGATTGAACCGCACAACATCAATGCTGTAGCGCAACTTCTTCACAACCAAGCTGCCTGCAGCATGAGCACCTTGGCTGACCCTATCACCCATTTGGAAGAATGGCTCAGCCCCCATTGCGTCAAAGTGGTTTTAAATGCACAGTCCCAAGCGATGTACTTCAGTCGAGCCAGCATTCCCCACTTGCGTGGCGGCTCCCCCGACCAATTGCCGCCCTTTCCTGTTTACCGCCACGTGGGTTTGTACGCCTATCGCTGCGATTTTTTGAAGCTCTACCCCACGCTCACGCCAGCCGCTGCCGAGCAAGCCGAAGCCTTGGAGCAACTGCGGGTGTTGTGGCATGGGTATCACATTGCAGTTCATATTTCCCAGGTTCCCAGCGCTGCCGGTGTAGACACATCTGCCGATTTAGAACGGGTTCGAGCGTTGCTAAACAAGTCCCTCTGACAGTCCAGCGACAGCTCTGCGTGTTATTCTCGGTGTAGGAAAAAAGCGCTCTGCCAAGACAGTGCCAAAGATAAAGCAAGGAAGACAATGAGACTGATTCTGTTGGGCGCACCAGGCGCTGGAAAAGGCACACAAGCCTCCTTCATTTGCCAGCATTACGGCATTCCCCAAATCTCCACCGGTGACATGCTGCGCGCAGCCGTTAAGGCAGGCACTGACATGGGCTTGGCTGCCAAAAAAGTCATGGACTCTGGCGGTTTGGTGGGAGACGACATCATCATTGGTTTGGTCAAAGAACGTATTGCCCAACCCGATTGCGCCAACGGTTTTTTGTTTGACGGTTTCCCCCGCACCATCCCGCAAGCCGACGCCATGAAGCAAGCCGGTGTCAAGCTCGACTGCGTATTGGAAATTGATGTGCCTTTTGACGCCATCATTGAACGCATGAGCGGTCGTCGTGTGCACGTGGCCAGTGGTCGCACCTACCATGTGCGATTCAATCCGCCCAAGCATGATGGCCTTGACGACCCTACAGGCGAGGCCCTCATTCAACGCGATGACGACAAGGAAGAAACCGTCAAAAAACGGCTTGAGGTTTACAGCGCCCAAACCCGACCACTGGTTGATTACTACGCTTCATGGTCTGAAAAAGAACCCGCGTTAGCGCCCCGTTACCGCGCCATCAGCGGACAGGGCAGCGTTGAAGAAATCACTGAACGGGCATTCAAGGCCCTTCAGAGCTGATTTTCTCGCTCTGCCAAGAGCTCCAAACACAAGGCTGTGCGTGCCTTGGCGGCGCTCAAGGGCGTGACCACACCCCATAACGAATCGGTTTGCGCATGCGCCAAGCCAAAGACGCAACGACTGCTTAGCCACACCCGCACCCCATGATCTTGCGCTTTTTGCAAGGCTTGCTCCAAGCCTTGACTGGCGGTTCCCATGCCCGTACCCGCCAGAACGATACCGGCCAAAGGCGTGTCTTCTGAAGCCGATGTGGCCAATAAAGCCCTGACCAACGCGCCATCATTGAGAGCGTGGTTGGTGACCATCTCCACCCGTGGCCACTTAGCTTGTTCCATCGCGAATGCCATGCTCGGTTGCTTTAGGGTCATGCGGTCAGGTACTTGCCTGTGAATTTCCCACTGCTCGCCCTTTTTGCTGGCAAAGCAAGCTTGCGGTCCACTGGTGAATGCATCCACATCTTCAGTGGTGATTTTTTGCACATCTTGTGACAAATGCACTTTACCGGCACAGACAACAAACACCTCAGAATGGTTGCTGTACGAGGCCCAGTTCAAGGCGTCTTTGAGGTTGCCGGGTCCATCTGCATCGGGTGCATTGGCTGGAAGCATGGCGCAGGTCAAAACCACAGGTTTAGACCAAGGCCCCATCACTTCTAGCAAACAAGCAGTTTCTTCAAGGGTGTCGGTGCCGTGGGTGATGACCACCGCGCGGGTTTGCGGGTCTTGGTTTGCAGTCTGCACAGCCGACAAAAGTGCTTGCCAGTGGGTTACCTGCATGTCCTTGCTGTTGATTTGCGCCACATTTTGCACATCAATTTGCACAATTTGGGACATCCCCAAACAGCCTATTAAGTCAGCAACTCCTAACGCTCCAGCCTTATATTCTTTGGGTTTTTGAGGGTCTGAAGCCACGCCTGCAATGGTCCCCCCCATACCCAGCACAACAATTTTTTGAAGATTTTCTTTTGACATGGGCTTGTAAATATTGAAAAGCTGGTTAAAAATACAGTTACTGGATATCTAAACAGTATCCATTCACCCCAAAGAGCAGATCATTTTCACCTACCTCAGGAGGCTTTATGGAACAAAGCAAGCTCACCGCAAGGCAACAACAAATTCTTTCCTTGATCGAAGCGGCCATTCGCCAAACAGGTGCTCCCCCCACACGTGCAGAAATTGCCAAAGAGCTCGGATTCAAGTCGGCCAATGCAGCTGAAGAGCATTTACAAGCTCTGGCCCGCAAAGGTTATATACAACTGGTCAGCGGAACCTCACGCGGCATCCGGTTAAAAAATCAAGACTTCGCCAGAACCCTCGAGTCATCACGTACGCCCTACTTCTTGTCACTCCCTGGTTTAGGCCAATTGATATTGCCCTTGGTTGGCAGAGTCGCAGCAGGTTCTCCCATCTTGGCGCAAGAGCATATCGAACAAAGCTATACCGTCCAAGACGCTTTGTTTTCTCAAACACCCGACTACTTGCTCAAGGTTCGTGGTCTGTCCATGCGTGACATTGGCATCCTCGATGGTGACTTGCTCGCTGTCAAATCCACCTCAGATGCAAGAAACGGCCAAATCGTAGTGGCCAGGCTTGGCGAAGAAGTCACTGTGAAACGTTTCGAAAAAAATGTCTCTGGCATCCACCTGCATCCTGAGAACCCCGACTTTTCAACCATCCACGTCAGCCCCAGCGACAACTTTCAAATCGAAGGCTTGGCGGTTGGTCTGATTCGTCACCAGTTTTAACCCCTTATTGGAGCCCCCATGAACCTCGCACTCATCACCTCACAGCAATTGTTCCAACGCATTGATGCAGCTTACAAAGCGCTTTGGCCTGCCAACGATCCCCACATGGCAGCACCCGTCACTGTATCTTCACCAGTCTCCCCCGCCAAGCCTTTGCGTGTTGTCAGGGTTGCTGAAGACGGCCATGCTTCACCCAGCAGTGCTGGACGCATGGTGATGTCGGGTCGCATAGCCGATATTTGTGCCGAGCTTGACCGCTTGGTTCACTTGGAAGCCAGCAAATCACTTCGCTGAGCAGTTTCAGGCTTTCTTGGCAGTCAGGCTGGCCATCAAAGCTGCGTTTTCTTTTCGATCAGCCAGTACTTTTTGCATATGAGGGCTTTCAGCCATTTTTTGACCGTAGGCTTTCACAGGCAAATCAGCCAATAAATCTTCGCCAAGTACCAATTTGCTGGCACTGACAGCAATGGGCAAATGGAAAGCGGCTGCGCAGTCGGCCAAAGTCATTTGGTCACCAGCTACATAAGGTGAAAATTTGGCAATCTTTGCAAAACCAGCAACACCTTTGGTCAAATTTTTACGAACCCGCTCTTTGGTACCTTCACTGACTTGACCGCCAAAGAAAGCTTGGGGGTACAGCTCTCGGGCGACCAACTCCATGTGCAACTCTAAATAGACAATCAGTTCACGAACCCTGGCCGCTTGCATGGGATCCGAGGGGAGCAAAGGGTGTTGAGGATAGGCTTGTTCAATGTATTCAGAAATCACCATGGATTCCGACAAACAACCATGCGGGGTCTCCAAAAAAGGTACTTTCCCCATGGGTGAGCGGTTCATCAGTTTGGGATGGCTGTTGCCCACCCAGACCAGCTCCTCTTCAAATGCAATGCCTTTTTCAAGCAATTGCAATTTGTTTTTGTTGTAGTAGTTGCTGGCTGCAAAACCGCACAATTTCAACGACATAAATGTTCCTTAGGAAGACAAGATCGCCGCATTCTGTCACAGCGCCCCTGATCCGTGCCGATGGAAAGTGAAGCCAACAGGCGCAAGGCTTGGCATAGATAATGCCCAACTATGAATTCTTTATTTCCAACGGTAGGTGTTTGTGGCACAGGTGCCATGGGTCAAGGCATTGCACAAATGGCCGCGCAAGCGGGCAGCCAGGTTTTGCTGTTTGACGCTGCAACTGAACGCGCTGTTCAGGCTCAACAAGCCATTGCCGCCCAATGGCAAAAAATGCTCGACAAACAACGCATCACTGCGCCACAGCACCAAAGCTATCTGTCAGCGTTGAAAACTGTTGACAGTTTGCAGGCCTTGTCAGGCTGCGACTTGGTGGTTGAAGCGATTGTTGAAAACGCTCAGGTCAAGCAAGCTTTGTTTGCACAACTCTGTGACGTGCTCGCAGGTGACGCTGTTTTGGCCAGCAACACCTCTTCTTTGTCCATCACCGCCTTGGCTGCGGGCTTGAAGCGCCCAGAGCGCTTTGCGGGTTTGCACTTTTTCAATCCTGTGCCCCTTATGAAAGTGGTGGAAGTGGTGCCTGGCCTTGCCACTGCGGCAGAGGTTTGTGAAAAATTAAAAGCCTATGTGCTGACCATGGGCCATCAAGCGGTGCTGGCGCAAGACACGCCAGGCTTCATCGTCAACCATGCGGGACGCGGCTACGGCACCGAGGCTCTGCGCATCGTCAGCGAAGGCGTGGCTGACTTTGCCACCATCGACCGCATTTTGCGCGACCAAGTGGGCTTCAAGCTCGGCCCCTTTGAATTGATGGACCTAACGGCCTTGGATGTCTCGCATCCTGTCATGGAATCCATTTACCACCAGTATTTTGAAGAGCCGCGTTACCGACCCAGCGTCATCACCGCACAGCGTTTTGCGGGAGGATGGTTGGGTCGAAAAACCAGCCAAGGTTTTTACCGCTATGACCAGGGCAAGGCTCATATCCCCCCTGAAGAACCAACACCTGCCAGCACCCTCAAAGTGCCCGTATGGGTGTCTGCCCGCACGGCTCGCCGCGCCGAATTGCTGCAATTGCTTAAAAACCTGGGCGCCAACATCGAAACTGGCGCTGCACCCTCCAACCAAGCCCTGTGTTGGGTCGCGCCTTTGGGTTTCGATGTCACTACTTGCGCCATCGTTGAGCGTTTAGACCCAGCGCGAACCCTGGGCATCGACATGTTGATGCCAGACGACGCCACCCAAAGGCGTGTGCTGGCCACCAACCCCGCCACCCGCAGCGATATGCGAGACGCTGCCCATGCACTCCTGGCGTCTGACGGCAAAGCGGTGAGCGTGATTCAAGACAGCGGCGGCTTTGTCACCCAACGCGTGGTCGCCACCATCGTCAATATCGCCAGCGATATGTGCCAGCAAGGCATTTGCAGCCCTGCCGACTTGGATACCGCAGTCACACTGGGCTTGGGCTATCCCATGGGCCCCTTGGCTTTGGGTGACCGCCTCGGCGCTGATAATTTGCTGGAAGTGCTTTTTAACTTGCAAACCGTCTATGGCGACCCGCGTTACCGTCCCAGCCCATGGCTGCGCCGACGCGGTGCGCTGGGTTTAAGCTTGAGCCATCTCTCCATTTAAACTATGACAGCCCAACTTAAAAGCCACAGCCAAGGACAAACCTTGGTCTTGACCCTCTCCAACCCCGAGCATCGAAATGCGCTAGACCCTGCCATGTACAGCGCTGGTGTAGAAGCTTTGAATGTGGCGGAAACCAACCCCGATGTGCGAAGCGTTATCTTGACCGGCGAAGGCAAACACTTTTGCGCGGGTGGCAACTTGAACCGCATCCTGAGCAACCGCGCTGCCCCTCCTGAACAACAAGCCATGGGCATTGACGCTTTGCACAGTTGGATAGAGGCCATACGAACATTTCCCAAGCCCGTCATCGCAGCGGTGGAAGGCACGGCTGCTGGCGCTGGGTTTTCCTTGGTTTTGGCGTGTGACATGGTTGTCGCCGCAGTTGACAGCCAATTTGTAATGGCCTATACCTCGGTAGGCTTGTCGCCTGATGGAGGTGGCAGCTGGTTTTTAAGCCGCGCCTTGCCCAGGGCCTTGGTCAACCAATTCATGTTGTTAGGCGATCGCATTCCTGCACAACGACTGGCTGATGCCGGACTGATTAACCACCTTGCGCCTGCCGGTGAAGTCTTGACCCAAGCCTTGGCCTTGGCGGAAAAACTTAAGCAAAGAGCACCGAACGCCTTGGCAAGCATCAAAGAATTGACAGAAGCTGCTTGTAGCCAAGATGTCTTTGCCCACATGCATGCTGAAAAGCAGCATTTCTTGAACAACCTCAACCATGTCAACGCTGGTATCGGTATTCAAGCGTTTTTGGACAAACAAACCCCTCACTACAAACCCTAGCGTTGTTGCCGACGGTCTCGTCGGCGACAAATTTCCACCACCCGGTCACCGAAAAGACAGTTCATGGACGACCCTATCCTTACCATTGAGGAACGCGAAGCAATCAACACAGGTCGCTGGTTTTCCTCTCTTTCACCCTCACTTCGGCACGACATACTTCGATGCGCTTACGTCAAACGACTCAAAGATGGCGATTTGATCTCCGCCCGTGGCGACCCGCCCGAGGAGTGGATGGCCTGCGCCAAGGGCGCGGTGCGGGTCAGCAGCACCTCGCTGTCGGGCAAGCAAATCACCTTCACCTATGTGGAGCCCGGGATTTGGTTCGGCGATGTGGCGATTTTGGACGGCGACACTCGTACCCACGATGTGTATGCCCACGGCGAGACCACGATTTTGTGCGTGGCCAAAGCCGATTTCCACAAAATACTGGCCGCCCATGTCGAGTTGTACGACGCCATGCTGCGACTGCAAGCAAGGCGTATTCGCCAGCTGTTTGGCTTGGTCGAGGACCTCAACACCCTGCCCCTGCGTTCACGCTTGGCCAAGCAGCTCTTGCATCTGGCTCGCAGCTATGGAGTGCCTTCGCTGCACCACGGCAGCGAAACCCGCATCGGGCTGCATTTGGCGCAAGAGGAATTGGCGCAACTGCTGGGTGCGTCGCGCCAACGGGTGAACCAAGAATTAAAGGCCATGGAGCGCGAGGAGATATTGCGCATAGAACCAGGTGGTTTGGTGGTGCGCGACCGCGAAGCCTTGTTGCGCATCAGCGCCTCGGAGTAAAGCCATGAGCGCATTTGATAATTTTGTAGGTACCCGTGAGGTCAGCGACGCCCATCGCTTCGACACCGACGCACTGACGCAGTGGTTGCAAGCCCATATGCCTGGTTTTGCCGGCCCCTTGGAAGTTGAGATGTTCAAAGGCGGGCAATCCAATCCCACCTACAAACTGAATACGCCCAGCAAAAGCTATGTGATGCGGGCCAAGCCAGGCCCTGTCGCCAAGTTACTGCCCTCGGCCCACGCGATTGAACGCGAATATGCAGTGATGAGCGGCTTGCAAGGCACCGACGTGCCTGTGGCGCAAATGCATGTGCTGTGCGACGACGAGTCGGTCATCGGCCGCGCTTTTTACGTCATGGAGTTTGTGCAAGGGCGGGTGTTGTGGGACCAAGCGCTGCCGGGTATGACCGCGCCACAGCGCCGCGAGATTTACTTGGAAATGAACCGCGTCATTGCCGCTTTGCATGCGGTAAACCATGTGCAGCAAGGTTTGGGTAGTTTTGGCAAGCCAGGCAACTACTTTGACCGCCAAATTGGCCGCTGGAGCAAGCAGTACATCGCCTCGGTTACCCAGCCCATCCCTGAGATGGATAAATTGATGGCTTGGCTGCCCGCCCACATGCCTGCCAGCGCCCGTGCCGACCACACCTGTATCGTGCATGGCGACTTCCGGCTCGACAACCTGATTTTTCACCCTACCGAGCCGCGTGTATTGGCGGTTTTGGACTGGGAGTTGTCCACACTTGGCCATCCCTTGGCCGACTTCAGTTACCACTGCATGTCGTGGCATATCCCACCCGGCAGTTTCAGAGGCATTGGTGGCTTGGACCACGCTGCCTTGGGCATTCCCCTGGAAGACGAGTACATCGACCTGTATTGCCAGCGCAGCGGATTGACCACGCTCGAAGCCCTCAAGCCCGATTGGAATTTTTACCTCGCCTACAACATGTTCCGCATCGCCGCCATCTTGCAAGGCATTGCCAAGCGGGTAGAAGACGGCACCGCATCAAGCACACAGGCCAAGGCCTCGGGGGCGGGCGCACGCCCCATGGCTGAGTTGGCGTGGCTGTTTGCCCAACGCAGCAGTTCTTGATTTTCGACACCCATTAAACCAACGGAGACTCCTGATGAATTTCGACTACACCGACAAAGTCAAAACCATGCAAGCGCGTTTGCTCGCTTTCATGGACGAGCACATTTACCCCAACGAGGCTCGCTTTTTTGCCGAAATTGCCGCCAACCGCGCCGCTGGCAACGCTTGGATTCCCACCAAAATTGTTGAAGAACTCAAGCCTTTGGCCCGCAAAGCCGGTTTGTGGAACCTGTTTTTGCCCCATTCCAAACGGGCACCCGAGGGTTTGAGCAACTTGGAATACGCACCCCTGTGCGAAATCATGGGCCGTGTACCGTTTGCCGCCGAGGTGTTCAACTGCTCCGCGCCTGACACCGGCAACATGGAAACTTTTGAGCGCTATGCCAGCGAGTCCCTGAAAGACCAGTGGCTGGAGCCTTTGTTACGCGGCGATATCCGCTCGGCGTTTTTGATGACCGAACCCGATGTGGCTTCATCCGACGCGACCAATATCGAGTGCAGTATCCGCCGCGATGGCGACCATTACGTGATCAATGGCCGCAAATGGTGGTCGTCTGGTGCGGGTGACCCCCGTTGCGCGGTGTACATCGTCATGGGCAAAACCGATCCCGATGCACCCCGCCACTCGCAGCAGAGCATGATCGTGGTGCCAGCCAATTCCCCCGGCGTGGAAATTTTGCGCCCCTTGACCGTCTTCGGTTACGACGATGCCCCCCATGGACACATGGAAGTGTTGCTGAAAAATGTTCGCGTACCAGCGGGCAATTTGCTATTGGGTGAAGGCCGTGGCTTCGAAATCGCTCAAGGCCGCTTAGGTCCTGGTCGCATTCACCACTGCATGCGAACCATTGGCTGCGCCGAGCGTGCCTTGGAGTTAATGTGCAAACGCCTCAACAGCCGTACCGCCTTTGGCAAACTCATTTCCGCCCAAGGCGTGTGGCATGAGCGTATTGCCGAGTCTCGCATCATGATCGAGCAAGCGCGTTTGTTGACCCTCAAGGCCGCCTACATGATGGACACCGTGGGCAACAAGATTGCCAAAACCGAGATCGCCATGATCAAGGTGATTGCGCCGGTGATGGCCACGCAAATCATCGATTGGGCGATCCAAGCCCATGGCGGCGGCGGCGTGAGCGACGATTTCCCCTTGGCCTATGCTTATGCCAATCAACGCACTTTGCGTCTGGCTGATGGTCCCGACGAGGTGCATCGCAACTCGATTGCCAAGCTGGAATTGGCCCGCCACATCGCCACTTTGCCGCAAGAGGTTGAAATGCCAGTTACCCGCGGCTCCTAAACCATGAAAGCGCAAAACCCCATGATCGATGTCTATACATGGCCCACCCCCAATGGGCACAAAGTTCACGTCATGCTCGAGGAGTGTGGTTTCACCTTGGGTCGGGACTGGCTGGCTCACCCCATTCACATCGGACAAGGCGAGCAATTCACCCCCGAGTTTTTGACCATCAGCCCAAACAACAAAATTCCTGCCTTGGTCGACCCCCAGGGACCGGACGGCAAGCCCATCAGCTTGTTCGAGTCGGGCGCTATTTTGGTGTATTTGGCTGCCAAAACAGGCAAATTCATGCCCAGCAGCGACCGCGGCAAATATGAAGTGCTGCAATGGTTGATGTTCCAAATGGGCGGCGTGGGTCCCATGCTGGGCCAAGCCCACCACTTTCGCATTTACGCCCCCGAAAAAGTGCCCTACGGCATTGAGCGCTATACCAATGAAGCGCGGCGTTTGTATGGCGTCATGGACCGGCAACTGGCGCATCACCGCTATATCGCTGGCAAAAGCTACAGCATCGCCGATATCGCCATCTTTCCTTGGGTGCGCAGTTGGGCTCACCAAGGCATCGATTGGGCAGATTTCCCTCGCCTCAAGGAATGGTTTGACACCGTCGGCGCACGTCCAGCGGTGCAACGCGGCTGCGCGGTGTTGGCCGATTTGCGCAAACCCATGCAAGACGATAAAAAAGCCATGGAAACCCTGTTTGGCAAGACCCAATACGAGAAGCGTTAAGCAGCCCACAGGCGAGAGTTGATAATAGCCATCAACTCCGCACTAGCTGTTTGACCATGCGCCTATTTTTCTCCTCTTCCTTTGCTGCTCTACTGGCGTTTGTTGTCGTTCTGAGCGCTTGTTCGGACTCCAAGCCCCAGGCAGAGCCTAAATTCAAACCCATTCCGGAAAAACGCGCTGATAACAAAGGTGACCCCGAGACCTTTGATCGGCGGGTGCAAGCGGTGATGAATGAAGGATCGCAAAACCAAGAGGGGCTTGCCGAAGCGCCCAGGGCCGCCAAAGCCAGACCACCCAACTCTGGCAAAGAGCCTATGGTGATGTTGGACAAAACCAACCGACCCTTGGGTGAGGTGGTTAGCCATAAAGACAAATTGGACTATTACGAATGCAAAGGCGTCATTGCGCCTTGGTTTCAAGAGTTGATCGTGGCGGAGATGAACTATTTCAACGAACTGGCCGATTTGCCCTTTGTGCATTCAGAAAACTGCATCGTGACCTATGGCACAGAGAAAAGTTTGACGCCAGGTCGCATTGGGGTTCAATTTTTTGAAACCCGCAAAGAGTTTGACAAATGTGTTCGCAATGACTTTTGCCCTATCTTCCGCACCGTGAACTTCGTTCCCGTCAACAAGTCGTTGATGCGCTCCTACTTCCTCTCCAACACCAATTCCAAAGAAATTTTCCAACACTGCGTTACCGATACGGGCAAATGGCACCGCAATTCCACCTGTTACACCATCGAATGAGCACAAAACACCTCAAGACTTGGTTTTTTCGGTCGATTAACAGAGGTCACCTCTTTTTTTGAGCTATGAATACATTGCGCTTTTCAGTTTTATCCGTCCTGTTGGGCCTGCAGTGCTTGTGGCTAGCCCCTGCTTGGGCCAATGACCCGCCCCCTAAGCCTGCGGACTCGCACAGTGCCCCCGCCAAGGCCGATAAACCCACCCGCACCTTTGAAGGTCAAGAACCCCTTTTTTACTTTGACTCCAAACGCCGCCCATATATAGAACCCTTTCATAAAAACGATGAAGAAGAGTTCTTTGTGTGTCGTGGCGTGATTGGTGAGTGGTTCCGCCAACAGATGGCCGAAGAAGCCAATATGCTGGCTGCCAAAGACGGGTTGAACAAGGTCACAGGCTCCACCTGCGCGGTTCGCTTGGTCGCCACACACCACGGCAAAAAGCTACCCATTGTGTCTGTCGAGTTGTATGTCAACTCCAGCGTCATGCGAAGCTGCGTATTGGGCGACTCTTGCCCACAGTCACGCACCGTCATCATGTATGTTCTGGATAAAACCCTGTACCGCAGTTATTTCATCACCGACCAGGAGCGGAAAATTCGGCGCACCTATTGCTTGGACAACAAAAGCAAAATATTGGCTAAAGAAGAATGCTGGCACCATTTCTTTGACAAGGCAGCCAAAGAAAGCCCTAAAGACAAGCACTGATGTAAGAAAGCCAAATTGGCCTGACCGGAGGGGATCGAACCCCCGACCCACAGCTTAGAAGGCTGTTGCTCTATCCAACTGAGCTACGGTCAGAATGCAAGAAAAAAGGCCCCAGCAGGGGCCTTTTTTTGTGTGGTCGGGGCGATAGGATTCGAACCTACGACCCTCTGGTCCCAAACCAGATGCGCTACCAGACTGCGCTACACCCCGATACGCTGTATTCTACCCACACAAAGTGTCCGCTCTTGAGCTCTCTTGAAATATGCAGTTTGTTGCATCTCATGCTAAGCAATAATGTGCACATATGTCTGATCATTTGTCCGTTAACTCAAGCCCAAGCGCTTCGGTCATTCCAAAGTTCTATAACGCAGCGCTTGATTTGCTCTCGCGACATGCAACACGTTCTGACAAAACGGCCTATATCGATGCGACGACTGGCGAGTCACTGAGCTACAGCCAACTAGAAGACCAAGCCCACCGTTTTGCCCAAGGTTTGCATGAGGCCGGTTTTCAGCAAGAGCAACGTGTCCTGCTGTGCATGCACGACGGATTACGTTGGCCGGTGGTGTTCTTAGGCTGCATCTTGGCTGGGGTGGTGCCGGTGGCAGTCAACACCTTGCTCACCCCCAAAGACTATGCCTTCATGCTGCAAGACTCCAGAGCCCATGGCTTAGTGGTTTCAGAGGCCTTGTGGCCACAGTTTGCCGACATCCTGCACACCGCCCCTGCGTGTAAGCAGGTGTTCATCGATTCTGATGTAGCGCCAGAACATGCCAAAAGCATTGCCCAAGTGATTCGAGATGCCCAGCGTTTGCCACAGGCTGCAACCACCTTGGCAGATGATGTGTGTTTTTGGTTGTACTCCAGCGGGTCAACCGGTTCGCCCAAAGGAACGCTGCATTTGCACAGCCACCTCATTCAAACAGCGCATTTGTATGGCCAAGGTGTACTTGGTTTGCAAGAAAACGATGTGGTGTTTTCTGCGGCCAAATTGTTCTTCGCTTACGGCTTAGGCAATGCCCTGAGCTTTCCACTGGCGCAAGGAGCCACCACGGTGCTACTGGGCAAACGCGCTACACCCACAGATGTGTTTCATTTGCTCAAGACCCATCGGCCTACGGTGTTTTATGGCGTTCCCACCCTGTTTGCCAGTTTGCTGGCAGATGCCGAACGCCCCAGGGCCCAAGACTTGAATTTACGCGTCTGTACCAGTGCGGGTGAAGCCTTGCCCGCCGAGATTGGCAAGCGCTGGCAAGCCGAGTTTGGCGTCGACATTTTGGACGGCATTGGTTCGACCGAAATGCTGCACATCTTTTTATCCAACCGCCCCGGCCGTGTTCGCTATGGCACCACCGGTGAGGTGGTGCCTGGCTACGCTTTGCGCTTGGTCAATGACGAAGGACATCTCTGCGCGGTGGGCGAGTTGGGCGAGTTGCAAATTCAAGG
Source organism: Betaproteobacteria bacterium (assembly GCA_009927495.1). Lineage (GTDB taxonomy): Bacteria > Pseudomonadota > Gammaproteobacteria > Burkholderiales > Burkholderiaceae_C > Limnohabitans. Next base: position 3,841 of record RFMX01000270.1, on the reverse strand, counting down.
CCCAACCTCTGCCATCATGTACTGGAACAACCGCGAAAAAACCAAGCACACCTTTGCGGGTGAGTGGACGCGCAGCGGCGACAAATACAGCTGCGATGAAGATGGCTACTACACCTATGGCGGTCGCAGCGACGATATGTTGAAGGTGGGCGGTATCTATGTGTCGCCCTTTGAAGTCGAAGCCTCGCTGATGACGCACCCCGGGGTCTTAGAGGCGGCAGTCATCGGGGTGGACGACGAACAGGGTTTGACCAAGCCCAAAGCGTTTGTGGTGAACAAGCCCGGACATGCATTGACGGCTGATGAGTTAAAGCAGCATGTCAAATCGCATCTGGCACCCTACAAATACCCGCGTTGGGTGGAATTTGTCGGTGAATTACCCAAAACCGCCACAGGCAAAATTCAACGCTTTAAACTGCGTGCCATTTCAAAATAAATCATCTGATCAGGGGAACTTCATGACCAATCGCCGGCAACTATTGACAAGCACTGCAGCCATCGTTGGTGCGGCAAGTTCTGGACTTTGGATGCCTGCGCAAGCACAAAACAGCAAGCTGCGCATTGGTCTGATGCTGCCCTACACCGGCACGTTTACCCAGCTGGGTGTGGCCATTGACAACGGCTTTCGCATGGCCTTGCAAGAAGCTGGCGACAAAGTCGGTGGCCGTGAGGTGGAGTTCTTCAAGGTGGACGATGAATCCGAGCCCTCCAAAGGTGTGGAAAACGCCAACAAACTGGTGCAACGCGACAAAGTTGATGTTTTGATTGGCACGGTGCATTCGGGTGTGCAAATGGGCATCCACAAAGTTGCGCGTGAAACCGGTGTGCTCAACATCATCCCCAATGCAGGTATGCATGCAGCCACCCGCGCTTTGTGTGCGCCCAATGTGTTTCGTACCTCCTTCACCAATGGCCAACCCACCCAAGCGCTGGGCAAAGTCATGGTGGAAAAAGGACACAAAAAAGCAGTGTGGATCACTTGGAAATACGCTGCGGGCGACGAAGCTGGCGAAAGTTTCAAAGAGGCCTACACAGCTGCGGGTGGCACCATCGTCAAAGAGCTGGGGCTGCCTTTTCCGAATGTGGAGTTCCAAGCGCTGCTGACTGAAATCGCTTCCATCAAACCCGACGCGGTAGCTTGCTTCTTTTCTGGCGGAGGCGCCTCCAAGTTCATCCGCGATTACGCAGCAGCTGGTTTGAAAGGCAAAATTCCTTTGTATGGCTCTGGCTTCCTCACAGAAGGCTTGCTAGACGACGAGTTGGCTCCATCCGCCCAAGGCATCATGACCACACTGCATTACAGCGCTTCACTGGCCACCAAGCGCAACGACGCGTTTCGTTTGTCCTATGCCAAAACCTACAAAATGCAGCCCGATGTTTTTGCGGTGCAAGGCTATGACGCTGGTTTGTTGTTGTTGCAGGGTGCCGCGGCCGTGAATGGCGACTTGTCTAATAAAAAGGCTTTGTATGCCGCCATGGAAGGCGCAGTGATTGACAGCCCACGCGGCAAATGGACCATGAGCAAAGCCCATAACCCTGTGCAAGACATGTACTTGCGTGTGGTGCAAGGCAAAGAAAACAAGGTGCTGGGTGTGGCAGCCAAAGCCCTCTCTGATTCAGGTGCTGGTTGCAAGCTGGTCTGATGGATCTTGTTAACTTCTTTATTCAACTGCTCAACAGCGTTCAATACGGTCTGCTGCTGTTTTTGTTGGCAGCGGGTCTGACCTTGATTTTTGGCATCATGGGTGTGGTCAATTTGGCGCATGGCAGTTTTTACATGTTGGGCGCCTATCTGGCTTATGCCTTGGCTGGCGCTTGGGACAACCTGGCCTTGGCCATTGCGGCGGGCACCGTGTTGAGTGTGGCTTTCGGCTGGTTATTGGAAAAATTACTCTTTCGCCACTTTTACCACCGAAGCCACCTAGACCAAGTCTTGCTGACCTTTGGCCTGATCTACATTTTTGAAGAACTGCGCTCCTTGCTTTGGGGAGACGATGTTCACAGTGTGGGCGTGCCTGCTGTGTTGGATTGGTCGTTACAACTGACCGACACCCTGTCCTACCCCGCTTACCGCTTGTTCATGCTGGCGATTTGTTCCGCCTTGGCCTTGGGCTTGTGGCTGGTCATCAGCAAAACCAAACTGGGCATGAAAATCCGCGCAGGCGCCTTCAACAGTGACATGGCACAAGCCTTGGGTATCAATATTCTTCGCTTGCACTCGCTGGTGTTTGCCATGGGTGTGGCGTTGGCTGCCTTGGGCGGCATGCTGATTGCCCCACTCTCCAGCGTCTACCCACACATGGGTTCGCAAGTGCTGATCATGTGCTTTGTGGTGGTGGTCATTGGTGGCATTGGGTCGGTGCGTGGCGCACTCACCGCCGCCTTGTTGGTCGGTTTGGTCGACACCTTTGGCAAGGTGTTGTTGCCGCAATTTGCCAGCATGTTGGTGTATGTGCTGATGGCTTTGGTGCTGCTCTACAAACCAGAAGGCCTGTTCAAACAATGAGTACGCCACAAGGACACTTGGAAACCCTGCCGCGCAGCGTGCACCTCTTGCTGGGCTTGGGCTTGATCGCTTTGCTGGCCTTTCCATTTGCCGGACAAGACTTCTACACCCAGATGGTCACCCGCATGATGATCTTGGCCATCTTTGCCATGAGCTTGGATTTGCTTCAAGGTATCACCGGCTTGGTGTCCTTGGGGCATGCGGCTTATTTTGGGGTGGCTGGCTATGTTTTGGCTTTTTTGTCCCCCGCCGATGCAGGGGCCAGTTGGCTTACCAGCTTGCCTTTGGCTGTCTTGGCGTCTGCCTTGCTGGCTTTGACCATCGGTTTTTTTGTGGTTCGCACCCAAGGCATTTACTTCATCATGGTCACCATGGCGTTTGCGCAAATGGTGTATTTCCTGTTTTTTGACAACAAGGCTTTGGGTGGCTCTGACGGTCTGTACGTCAATGTGCGCCCTGCTGCTTTGGGCTTGGACTTTGAGAACAAGCTGGTGATGTATTTCTTCACCTTGGCCTGCTTGGTGCTGACCTATGCCTTTTTGCGCCGTCTTTTGTGGAGCCCTTTCGGTAGAACACTCAACGGCATTCGTTTGAACGAACACCGCACCCAAGCTTTGGGCTATGCCAGCTTCAGCTACAAGCTCACGGCTTTCACCTTGGCCGGTGCTTTAGCAGGATTGGCCGGCTATTTATGGGCGGCGCAGTCGGGCTATGTCAATCCCGAGTTGATGGGTTTTCACATGAGCGCCCACGCCATCATGATGGTGATTTTGGGCGGCATGGGCAATGTGGCGGGGGCCTTGATCGGTGCTTTCGGCTTTGAGCTATTCCTGCACTTTTTCAAAGACCTGCCCAAAGTGGGCGAGTTCGATTTGGGCAAACACTGGCAGTTGTGGATGGGCACATTGATTGTGTTGGTGGTGATCGTTGCACCCCAAGGCCTGATGGGCTTGCTGCGACCACGGAGTTCACACAATGACTGAACCTTTGTTAGAAGCCAAACATTTGAGTAAACGCTTTGGCGGGTTGTTGGCGGTCAATGATGTGTCGTTGTCGCTTTACAAAGACCAACTGCACGCCGTGATCGGCCCCAATGGCGCGGGTAAAACCACCCTCACCCATTTGCTCAGCGGTGATATCCCAGCCAGCAGGGGCGAGTTGTGGCTCAAGGGGCAAGCGGTCACGGGTTGGCCGCACCACCGTTTGTCCTTGCAGGGTTTGGGACGCAGTTACCAAAAGACCAATGTGTTTTTGCCGCTGACCGTGTGGGAGAACCTGATGCTGGCCGCGCAAGCCAAAGACGCCTTGGCACCCTACAAGCCCTTGTCGTGGTTT
>RFMX01000371.1 GCA_009927495.1 Betaproteobacteria bacterium | reverse complement strand
GATTGCTGCAACTACATTGATGGCATTCGGTTCGGCAGCACACGCCGGTCCTAGCGTCAAGCTGGAAAAAGTAGTCAGCGGTATCAACACGCCGCTGTCCATGGTGCAACCCGCTGGCGACAACCGCATGTTCATCACAGAACAAAACGGTCGTATCAAGATCCTTGAAAACGGCAAAATCACCGGCACATTCCTTGACATCCGCAGCAAAATCGTTCCGCTGATGGCTGACTTCGACGAGCGCGGTTTGTTGGGCTTGGCTTTCCACCCCGATTTCAAATCCAACGGCAAGTTCTATGTGGCTTACTCCGCTCACTTGGACTACCAATCAGATTTGGGTCAAATGCTTTGGTACAACCACAGCAACGTGGTCGAAGAGTACACCGTCTCCAAAGGCGACAAAAACGCTGCAGACATGTCTTCAGCACGTCGTATTCATTCCATCAGCTGGCCCCAGTTCAACCACAATGGTCACTGGATTGGCTTTGGTCCTGACAAGAAGTTGTACATTCCACCGGTGACGGCGGCTATGCCAACGACTGGGGCATTGGCCACAATCCTTTGATTGGTAACGGTCAAGACTTGACCACCGCCATGGGCAAAATCCTGCGCATCGACGTTGATGCACGTACCGGCGACAAGCCCTACGGCGTTCCTTCTGACAATCCATTTGTCGGCAAGAAAGACGTTTTGCCAGAAATCTGGGCTTACGGTCTGCGTAACCCCTGGAGATGTTCATTCGACCAAGCTGGTGGCACACAACTGTATTGCGGCGACGTGCAGCAAAACAGCTGGGAAGCCATCAAAGCTATCGACAAAGGCCAAAACATGGGCTGGCGTCGTGTGGAAGGTGTGATGCGCTGCTTCAACTGGGCAGAGCCTGACAACCATCCCGCTAGCTGCGACAAGTCTGGTATCACTGCTTCCATCATGGAATACGCCAACTGCACAGCCGTTCCTAACGGTTGCAAAGGCATTTCCGTCACAGGTGGCTATGTTTCACGCGGCGATGGCACTGGCTCTAAAGGCAAGTACATCTTCGGCGACTGGAGCAAAGGCTTTGCTGAAAACGACGGCCAAATTTTCATCGGTACCAAAGGTTCTGATGGCAAATGGTCCATGGAAGTGGCTGATGTTGAAGTTCAAGGTGGAACTCCCAACGGCAAGACCCCTTACATCTTGGCTTTCGCCCAAGATGCCAAAGGTGACGTCTATGCCTTGACTTCCGTCACCACTGGCCCCAATGGTTCGCAAGATACCATCTACAAAGTTGTTACCAAATAATTTTGTAATCTAAGGTCGAAAACTGCCATCTGTGCGACATGGGTGGCAGTTTTTTTTTGCATATACTGATGTCATGAAAACTTCACGTAACCCACTTTTCTCACTGCACCGAGCACCGCTGATGTTGTGTGTTTCAACCCTGCTGGCATTTGGCATTGCAAGCACTTCTGTTTGGTCTGAAGAAGCTGCAGCCCCTGCCGCCAATGATGAACCTGTTCCCGTATTTACCACGGCCATGATCAAAGACCCTGCCAATGTTGAAGCTGGCAAACAGGTGTGGGATGGCCAATGCCGCCATTGCCACGGCAACAGCGCCTACCCTGGCAAAGCGCCCAAGCTCAAACCCTCCTCATACCAAGCTGAATTTGTCTACGATCGTGTCACCAATGGCTTTCGCAAAATGCCTGCTTGGAAAGCTGTTTTTAATCAGCAGCAACGCATTGGCGTGACTGCCTTCATCATGGGTGATGAGTTCATGCCCTGAGCGTTTGAAGCGCGATTTTTTATTCGCGCCAAACAAAAAAACCTGCTTGCACTTCAGCAGGTTTTTTTTTCGCCCAGCGCCAGGATGAACTAGGTCGAGAATTTTTCTAATGTGATGGCGTCTTCTGGGCAAGACTTCAGGCACAAACCACAGGCATGGCAGGCATCAGGCGAGACCACATCGGCTTGCATCCGCTTATGTGCCCAAGCCTTTAAGCGGCCACGCAAAGAAATGTCACCTAATTCTTCCCACGTGAATTGGCGCACCTCAAACACCCCATAGGGGCAAACGGCAACGCAGTCAGCTTTGCCCTCACATCGGCTTCGATTGATGACGGGGGCTACTTTGCCTGCCTGATCGGCGCAGGCTGATTTGTCTAAAGAATTGTTCAAGATCGGTTCGCCAAAGGTTTAATAAGAAGCAGATGCGAAGCTGGACCAAGGCAAGCTGTTGGGGTCTACAGCCCACGACCTGGCCTTGACCGCTTGTACCACCTCAGGAGCGCACAGCGCAGGGTAATTCAGGCACATCTTGGCGATCACTTGCAACTCAGGCTCCAAAGCTTTACCAGCCAAAGCCTGCAAAATGACCGCCACCCCTTCAGGGTTGGCATAAGGCACAGCACAGCGCCAAATCTCGGGGGCAATGAAGCGCCCTGCGGCCCAGCGTTCTTGCACCAAGGAAATCAAAATTTCAGACAAGTCCGCGTTGTAACGCTGGTCCACGCCTTGGATTTGCCAAATAGAAGAATCCAAGAAAAACGCCTTGACGATCATCTGGTTCCATGCGGCTTCATCGAAAAATTCAAACGGGTAAGGGTTGCGATGCGACATGGCCTCGTACACCGGCCGCATGGACGAGCGAATCGCCTCACGGGCTTTGGGCTCTAACGCTTGGGGATGTGGAAACAGCGCAAACCCACGGAAGATGGCCAGCAGTTCGTTGATCTCGGAGGTGTCGACCAGCATTGCCATTTGCTGAAAAAAGCTTTGCTCATCGCCTTTGTAAAAAGCCAAGGTAAACGCCATTCGGGCTGTTTGGTCAACGCTCCACTCGGTGGGGTCTAGGCCGTGTCGTAAAGCCAAAGCCGCTTGTAACTCCTCGTCATTGGGCTGCAAATCCGCCTTGCCAAGCTTGCGCGGCGCCATCCCCAAGGCTTTGAACCAACGCGCTTGTTCGGCTTGGCTTTGCAAGCCGCGCAACTCGGTGTCAAACCATGCAAAGGCTTCGGTGGACAAACGCTTCTTCAACCAAGCACTGAGCAAGTCAATAGCCTGAGGCGTAGCGGCCGGTGGCAGATGTTGGTGTTGAGGGTACATAGGCGATCAAGTGCCAGGAATGAATTTTTGAAACAAACGACAAGCCAGATAAGCCAGTACGCAGGCAAGCACCCAAGGCCAGCTACCTCCCGCAAAAGCCACAGCGGCAGCGTCTAGCAAAGCACAAGCCGCAATCAGTTGCGCTACAGCCCTGGGCACATCCCCACCTTGGCGACGCAAAGCCAACAAACGCACCGCCAAAATATCCGCCACAGCAAGCAACAGCAGGGTCAGCAAAGCCAAAGGTGTGACGGGAAAATTCAGCACAAAAATCGCAAAGGGCAACACCAGAATAAACAAAGGCCAAAGACGGTCGATGCGGTCTAGGCTTTCTTGTTTTGCCGCATAGGTCAAGCCAGCAATATGCGCAAAAACAGCCAACATGCCCCACAGCAAAGCGTCGGGCGACTGCGGCAAACACACCCAAGCTGCCAAGGCATAGACCAAGGCTCGGCAGCTGCCCATGATGACAGGGGAAAACACATTGCCTTTGTGCCAAGCGTTGTACAAAAGAATCGCCAAACTCAAAGCCGCACCCGCTTGAACTGCCAGCACACCGTAGGGAGCCACGATAAAAATACCGCCCATCAGCATGGCACAGCCAATGGCGGACACCGCCTTGGCTGAAATTTGACCGGAAGGTATGGGACGGCTGGGGCGTTCACGCGCATCGATATCTGCGTCAAACGCGTCATTGAGGTACATGCCCCCTGTGTAAAACAAGGTGATGGCCAGCATCATCCACAATAAGGTGGGCACATCAGCCGCATGGCCCGATAAAAAAGCGCCAGCCAGTACATTGGTCCAGACGGTGGGCAAATTGGACACTCGCCCAATCTTTAAATAAGTGGTAAATACGGTGCGTGGGTTATTCATGCCAGCAAGACCTTTTTAACAAACAGCAGTTCGCGAGCGATGGCTTGGGCCTTGGAATCGGTCTTGAGCACATCGGGCAACACATCCCAAGTGTAGGTTTCTACCTCTAGGTGCGATGAAAAACCTTCGCGCTTGCAAGATTCCAAGGTTTGCAGCAACTGCGCTTGGGTGGTGGAAATAGACCCTGCATCCTGCAAAAAAACCGGCACGTGGCAATGCACACGCCATTCACCTTGGGCCTGACCTGCATGGAAAGCAGCAACAGCTTCTGGCAAATCCACATAACGCGTCAGTTGCCCCGCTTGCTCAACCACCACTTGGTGCAAGTACACCGCATCGTCAAATCCCTGCACCGTTGGGAGTTGCGCCTCGGTCATCTGGGAAATGCGAACCGCGCTGCTGAGTTGGATTTTGGGTATGGCTATACCTGCTTGACGCAATTCATCTAAAGCAAGCGCAGGGTCTTCAAATTCGACAGCACTGTGGCAAACGTCGAAACACACGCCCAGATGCTCTTCCAAGGCTTGCCGAGCAAGCTCGTGGGAACACGCCAAGGTCTGAGCCAGTTCGGCTACAGCCTGTGGGCTGCGAACATGGGTTTGGATGAAGTGAGAAGCCTCTTGGGTGGTTTCTAAATAGCAAGCGGGTTCTGGCTCTAAGGCCAAAGCAATGTGCTGACCCGTTTGCCGCTTGATGGCCACCATCTGCGCCACGCACTGCAACAAATGGCTAACAACCTTGGGCATGGCGGCAGGTGCATTGCAGGCGCCTCTGAAGCCCACAGGCACGGTGGAGATGCTGCCGTCAACGCCTTGGGGCAACAGCGCAGCCAATATATCAATGCAAGCCAAGGTATAGCGCACACGCTCTGCATGGGTCCAATCGGGGGCATACACGTCTTGCTTGACAGGCACACCGTGGAAGGTGCCGTAGGGAAAAGCGTTCAGCGTGAAGACATAGGCGTTGAGGGACTGCAGCTGGGCTTGAAAAGCTTGCAAAACGCTGGGTTCATGCAAGCTGAAAGCGGCCTGACCCGATAAACGCAAACCAATGCCCATGGGCGCACCGTCGGCAACAGCATCGCGAATGGCAGGGACAAAAGCGTTGAGACTTTGGCTCACCTCATCCCAGCTCTCCCCTGCATGGATATTCGTGCAGTAGGTCAGATGGGGTTGGGCGGCAAGCCGTTTCAGCTGCATGCGATCAGCTGCGTTGTTTGAGCCAAGCGATGGATTGGGTGACCCAATCGTCATTGATCTCGTGAACCTCGATGCCTTTGCCAATGCCTGCGAGCAAAGTGATGGTGAGCTCACCCCCCAAATGTTCGCGGAAATCAGCCAAGCCCTGCAACACGGCCAGTCGGCCTTGGGCGTTGCGGGTTTCGAGTTGGTCGTTCCAAAGTTTGAAGCCCAGCGTGGTGAGCAAGCGATGCACCCGCAAGTCTTCACCTGCAGGCAGCAAACCGGCCAACACAGAGTAATGGGCGTCCATGGCAACACCAATCGCCACCGCCTCACCGTGGCTGAGTTCGTGCTGATTGGTCATTCGCTCAAGCTTGTGGGCGACCCAGTGGCCATAGTCCAAAGGACGGGCTGAGCCAGACTCGAAAGGATCGCCGCCCAAAGCGATTTGGTTCATGTGAATTTGGGCTGAGCGTTTGATGAGGTAGGACAAAGGCACGGTATCAAAACGCGCCAAGGCTTGGGCATTGTTTTCCAACCAGGTAAAGAATGCACCGTCGCGAATCAGTGAGACTTTGACCGCCTCAGACATGCCGCAGCGCTTTTCTCGCTCAGGCAGTGAGTCGATGAAAACACCGTCATTGATGACCGCCCAAGGAGGGGCAAAAGTACCCACCAAATTTTTCAAACCCAGCCAGTTGACGGCATTTTTCACACCGACGCCGCTGTCATCTTGACCCAGAACGGTGGTGGGGAAGCGGATATGGCGCACACCTCGGTGGAAGATGGCTGCGGCATAGCCCACCGCATCCATGATGGCTCCGCCACCTATCGCCAAGGCATAGGAGTGACGGTCAATAGCCTTGTCCGACAAAATTTTCAACAAATTGGTAATCAATTCAGGGTCGTTTTTACAGGCTTCGCCGCCTTGCAAAACCACCGCGTCACCCACCAGTTCAATGTGTTGTGCGTGGGCATGGAAATACGCCTGGATTTGGCCGAGCAAATCAGGTAAGGCCGCGGCCACACCGCCATCCATGAACACCGCCACACGGTGGCGTTTGTGGGCTTCGCGACGCTGCAAAACGTCGAGCAAGTGCGAATTGGCGGGGTCAAATGCATTTCGTGTGAAAACCACCGGGTAGGCGTATTCGACCGCAAAACTTTGCACTTGTACGCTGTCACTGACCGTATCAGGCTCTAGCGTTTCATGAGATGGTGCTCGCGCATTCATATCAACTTCCTCTTTTTGAATTCGGGTAGGGGGGGTTAAGACATCGGTCATGTCGAAGCACCAAAAATGTGCTTCAGTGCAATCGCTTTGATGTCGGTAGCCGAAACCGTGTCTGGCAGCAAATGGGGCACATCGCTCATGACCAAAGGCCCGTCCAGCGGGTCATCGGTGGGCCGGCCGTGCGAGCCTTTAACCAAATTGGCGTCCAAAGGAATGACGTCCAGCAGCATGCGAAAGCCTAAAAGCTTTTTCACCAGTTTCCAGACGATGTAGAGCTTGGGAAAAGCCAACTTCGGGTCTAGGAACAGCTCCACGGGGTCGTAACCGGCTTTGCGGTGGATTTCGACCGTGCGAGCAAAGTCTGGGGCCAAAGCGTCATCGAGCCAAAAGTAATAAGTAAACCAAGAGCGTGCATCCGACATGACCACCAATTCACCGCTTCGCTCGTGCGCGATATGGTGGACGGCTTGTTCAGTTTTATCCCACACAGACTCCACCCCCGGCATGGCCAGCAGCAAGGCCTTGACTTGCGGTATCAGTGAAGCGTCGCGAATGTACACATGCGCGATTTGATGGTCGGCCACCGCAAACACTTTGGAGGTGGTGGGGTCTAGCATTTCGTGGCCATCTTCCATGCGCACTTGCAGCCAGCCTTGGCGACGGATTTCACGGTTGATGTGAATGGGGCGATCGACCTCGGTGATGCCGTACTCGGACAACACCATCACCTGTCGACCATGCTTTTGGGCAAAATCGATCAGGTCGCCCGCCACCTGATCGACCTCTTGCAAAGACTGGGCCACAGCTGGGTGGTTTTCATTGGGGCCAAATCGCTGCATGTCGTAATCGAGATGCGGCAAATAGACCATGGTGAGCGTGGGATCAAAGTCGGTGATGGCCAACTCGGACGCTTTGGCAATCCAGCGGGTAGACGCGATATTGGTATTGGGTCCCCAAAAGCTGAACAACGGGAACTTACCCAATCGGGCGCTTAACTTGTCACGCCAATCGGTGGGAACAGTAAAACAGTCGGGAAGTTTTCGCCCATCGGCTTTGTAAATCGGTCTGGGGGTGGCGCCGTAATCGTGGCTTGACGCCATGTTGTACCACCAGAACATATTGGCGCAGGTGAAATGCGGGTCGCGTGCTTTACCGGCTTCCCAAATTTTTTCGCCACTGACTAAACGGTTGGATTGACGCCAAAACCAAATTTCACACAGGTCGCGAAACAACCAACCGTTGGCCACCACACCGGTTTGGTCTGGCGGCAATCCGGTCATGAAGGTGGCTTGCGTGGTGCAAGTCACTGCGGGTAAGGTGGTGGTTAAAGGCCGCATAGCACCTTGACGGGCAAACGCCGATAAACGCGGCGTATTGGCACCTAGGTGGCGGGGGGTGAGACCCACGATATTGAGAACGATCAGCGGCTGCATAAAAGAAAAGCCCAAAAGTCAAAGGTGAACCCGGTCAGCGGATCACATTGGCGTCGACTTGACGGGTGGTTACTTTGGGCTCCTGACCACGCAAAACGGAGTTTCCTTCGTAAAGCGTGCGTTGGTCGATGGCTTGGGGTTTGAGCCAATGCTCTTCTTGCATCTCGCCATTGAGGCCATAAACCGCCAAGGCGTTTTTGTAAACCACTTGTTGGATGATGTCGGCAGAAATGCCTTTGTCAGCCATCAAACGCGCCGTTTTGGGAACGGCCAAGGGGTCGGAGACACCCCAGTCGCAGGAGGAATCAACGATCACACGCTCTGAACCATACTGCTGTACCAAAGCGGCCAAGCGCTCATTGCCCATTTTGGTGGACGGGTAAATGGTGAATGCACACCAGTAGCCTCTGTCCAGCACTTCACGGACGGTTTCTTCATTGTTGTGGTCAATCACACAACGGGCGGGGTCAAAACCATGCTCTTTCAACACATCCATGCTGCGCTGGGTACCACGGGTTTTGTCACGATGAGGCGTATGAATCATGATGGGCAAGTCGTACTCTTTGGCCATCTCGATTTGGGCACGGAAGGCTTTGTCTTCTTGAGGGGTTTGCTCGTCATAGCCAATTTCACCTACCGCCACCACGCCCTCTTTGGTGAGGTAGCGAGGCAGCACCGCAAGCACTTGCTCAGCCAAGGCTTCGTTATTGGCTTCTTTGGGGTTCAAACCGATGGTGCAGTAATGACGAATGCCAAACTGACCAGCGCGAAAACGTTCAAAACCTGTGATGGTGGAGAAATAGTCGACAAAAGTGCCTACATTGGTACGCATTTGCCCTAACCAAAAAGCGGGTTCAATGACTGCCACGATGCCTGCTTGGGCCATGGCTTCATAGTCATCAGTGGTACGGGCAGTCATATGGGCATGGGGGTCGATCATCATGCCCAATCCACCCGTGGGGATGGCGCGAAAGTCTTTTTTGAAGCCCTCTAAACGACTGGCGTCGTCCATGATTTGTTGCAACATGCTGGGTGTCAAATTACCGTTGCAACAAGGACAGGCGACAGATTTACCCGCAAACATCTCTTCAACAGCGGAAGTATTGACCTGAGCGTCAGATCCGGTAAAGGGGGTTTGGGTCGTCATGTCTTCCTCATTAACTGGCTACACATCAGCCAACAATAACCACGGCTAAGAGCCTAAGATAATAGCACTGTGGGTGTATACCAATCCTAGGGGAAAGCCCCGTGATCAGAGGAGATTCAGGGCTTAGGAAGGGGCTTGCTGAGGTCTGCAGTTGACTTGACTTGATTGGCTTCATGCTGGGTCATTTGACCCATGAATTGTCCACCGCGTTCAATTTCAATTTCCGCGTAGTCAAGTTTTCCCGACACCGCACCATTGCGGTGGATCATGATGTGCTCATGGCAAACGACATGCTGAGATAAAACGCCATGGACATCGATGGTGTGGGCGTCAATGCTTCCTGACACACTGCCTTGGGTGCCAATATGCAAATCATGCACAGTGATTTCACCGGAAATAATGCCGTTGACAGTTGCTCGTCCTGGGGCTGTGATGGTGCCAACAAAGGTGACACCTTCTCCAATGATCAAACTGCTTGCAGATGGGGTTGCTTCAGCCATTTCATACCTTTGGGTTAATAAAATATAAATTCTTCATGCTTAAAAAACAATTCTAATAACAAAAACCCTACTCATAAGCCCACAGTGTCATAAAAACACAGCTTTTTTTATTTTTTGAATTCTAAATCATACATATTGAATTTCTCAGGCCATACTTGAACTGTCGTGCCCTCAAGTCAAAGAGCTTCAAACCGATTAAAGTGGAACAAGTTTTGCTAACAACCTCTCGTAACTATTGGATTTTTTGACAAATGAACACCAAAGGGATGACCAAATACCTGATCATGGTGATATTGATGACCTCCATCAATATCCCTTTGTTCATCTATTCCCGTTCCTTTTTGAAGTCTGAACATGCTGGAATGGACGTCGTTGATGCGCACGGCCCACCTGCCCTAGCCCATCCACTAACGCAGGCAGATGAACAAACTTCTGCGCAAGAAAAGCCTTCGCCCCAAGATGCCCCACTTGCTGACCCCTTGGCAATGGGTGAAAAGTCCTTCGTCAAAGCCGAGCGACCACCGTTGGCCAATTTGTACCGCCCGCCACTTTTAGGAAAATGCAAAAAACTGTTTGAACGCTTCATGCGAGAAAACGACCCAGACAAGCCCTTTCGCGCTTTTGTTTACAGTTTTGATGGGGAAACGGCCTATTGTGCAGGCGCTGTCACTGACAAAAGCCAAAAAAAAGCCGAAGAAATTGCAAAGAAAGACTGTGAAGAAAACCAAGCCAGCACTGGCAAGTATTCACCTTGCAGAATTTACACATCAGAAGAAACTAACTAGGTAAAGCTATGGATTGCGTTGCATGTGGAAAACCTATCTCAATCACCGCCAAGTTTTGCGGTAAGTGCGGTGCGCCTGTCAAACGCGTTGCCAAGCCAGCTGAGGCCGCCTTGGTCAATGAAATTTATGCTGAGCCGATTGCGACTACCGTTGAAGCATCACCTGTTGATGAAATGAGCTTCACACTCAGTCCGCCTGAGCATATGGCAGATATGCGTGAAATTGATCTTGAGTTGCCTGCCAAAACCAGTCAAGTCGCCCCATCGCCTGCAACTGAATCGACAACAGACAGTAAGCCTGAGCCCGTAGTTAGCCCAGTAATCAACATACCTGCACCTCCCCCTGCTCCTAAAGAAATGTCCCCAAGCTTTGAAGCCGACAGGCTCAAAGCGCTTGAACAAACGCAACAAGAGATCAAGAAAACACTCGAAAAACATTCCCTGTTGCTGGACTTCATTTCGCTCACCTCGCAGCAACAAAACCACCAGCAAACACAGCCCGACCCGCTAGAGCCTTTGGTGAGCCAAGTCGCGGAGCAACAAACCAGCTTGCAAAGCCAACTCACCCAATTGGCCGCGCTGTTATCTCAAAATGAAGCACAACAGCATTCGCAACGTATGCCAGATGAATTCAAGCTTCAACTTGAGAAACAAAAAATCGAGATCCATAAATTGTTAGCGCAAAGCATGGCGCAAAACAATGAAACCTCAAAGACGACCAACATGAGGTCATTGAGCATCTTGAAAAACGCGT
>RFMX01000358.1 GCA_009927495.1 Betaproteobacteria bacterium | reverse complement strand
AGGTGCTGGTCGATAGGGTGTTTTACCGTGCCATTCACGGCAGTGGCTGTTACCTAACGATCCGCAAGTCTCAATTGTTGTGAACTGCGCCGTACCATCGTATTGAACGCGGTAGGTACCTTTAGTCTCTTGATTGCTGAGTGCAATGTCAGCCACGTTGATGTTGCCACCAACGATGATTTGACTGTCTTTGTTGGTGAGTGTGGAGTTGGTGGAGTTGTTGTTACTGGTGTTATTGCCAGTGACATTTAAATCTCCACCCACACGCAGTAAGGCCGGTGACGAGTTCGTCACTTGAGTACGACTCGGACTGCCGGTTAATTCATACCAGGTGTAATCCTCAAACTTATGCAAACGATTGTCTTCATTGACTCCGGCGTTGTAAGCGTTTAATGGAATGCTTAACGCATCTAAAGACGCCTGATAGCGACTATCCCATTGCGCATAATCCTTGCGCCAAGCTACGCACGCAGGGGTCGTAATCGGCCCACCAATAAAGCCGGTGCAACCGCCCGGTTTACCTTGGCTGTTAACGCCATAGGCAACAGCCGGTTCCGCTGGTGGAGGACCGACAGGCGTGACATTGAAACGATCAAACATAGGATCGTTCCACGCATAGTTGATGACGGGATCATCACAACTGCCTAAAAAGCATTGATTGATCGTGCGAACAGGGAGTAAGGCTTGGCGTTTGCCATACACCTCAGGATGCACAATGCAGAACACATCGCCCCGACCACCCAAACCCCGGCATTGGCTGGCGGGATACATGGCATTGCTGCGAGCGACTAATAATCGCTGCGTATGAAACGGCGCTTCATCGACTTGGGCGGTAGTGAGGTGCGTGTTGAGGTTGTTGAAGGTTGTGACGTTAATCTCAGCATTGCCTTGGATGTCGATGGTGGCAGAATCATTAGTGATCGTAGTTGCTGTGCCTGTGGCAGTTAGGGTGGGGCTACTAGTGTTGGAATTACCATTGGAATTATTGCTAGCTTCAATCCTGCGACCAATGACTGCATCACCACCACTGACGATCAACGCACCATCACGGTTCTCGAGAGTGCTAGTGCCAATCACTAAACGGTCGCGCGCAGCAATCACTGGTGCGTGGGTGATGCCGTTCACCGTTTCAGGGGCATTAACAATCGTGTCCGCTTGCAGAGCGAGTTGGTCGCCATACAGTCGACCGGTACCTACGTTCTTAATGTCGGGACTGGTGACCGAGACGGTTTGACCGGTAATTAATCCACGATTGGTTAACTGTTCTGATTGAAGCGTTACTGTTGGCGCGCTAATACTGCCTTTAACATCGAGCCAGCCATTAGCACTGAGCGTGAATTCTTGATTGGCTTTAAAGGTGCCTAAGTTACGCGTACCCAATCCTTCTTCGGTACCCAGAATAAAAATATGTCCGGCATACATGCCGCCGAGATAGGCCGTGTCTAAAGCAAATGCAGGGGGTGGATTACCAATGGAGCGACCGGGGTAGCTGCCGGGAATGGGAGTGATGATGAGAGGTTCAGGAAGAACCGGTGCAATGGTAGTGACATCACCATTTGCATCCACAAACACATCGTTCTTGCCAGTGATGACTTTGAGTCTTTGTGCCCAGATAGCGGCATTGACTTGTGCGCTGCGCGCGAGAATGGTAAGCACATTCGTCTCACGCGCATCTAAACCTAAGCCTTCGATGCGTAACTCACCGGCGGGTATGTGATAGCTCTCTAAGCTGCCGCTTTTAACTATGGGCATGCCAGTGGCTAGGGTCGCTTTACTAGCGTTGATAAAGCCACAGCCGTTGCATGAGATACCGGAAGGGTTAGCGACCACCACTTGAGCGCGACTACCAGCGACTTCGACCCAACCGTTCAAATGACTGGGGTTACTGCTGTTGACTTCGTTAAGTATCACCCGTGCACTACCAGTAGCTAACCACGGATTAGCTTGTACCCAACCACCGAGTTGAGTGGCTGTATCAGTGCGACTGTTGTTGAGAATTGCACCATTCGGTTGAACATCGAATTGACTGTAGGTGTTGCGTGAGACACCGGCGGCACTCGGTGTTTGTATGTTCACTAAAGGCACACCGTTCGGTGCAAGTAACACGGTGGGGCGTTGATTGCCTGGTGCGCTGGGGTCAGCGCGGATTTGCGCTAGGGCGGTGGGGCTGGTGAGTGCGCTAGCGAGCAATGCGCTCGTAAGTAATGCACGAACAAGCGAGGCACGAACAGACAATGCAAACGTGGTCTGTGAGCGATGAAACGCAGTAAGGAGAAGTTTGTTAGACACGATGTTGATAGGCCGCGGTTGCAAAGGACGCCTAGTGTCACAAAACTCGTGATTGTTTGCATTCAGTTGTGACGGTGCGCATCAAAAAAGACGCCTCTACCCCGAAACACAAATAAACATGAACTTAGTGTGTGTGAAAGTTTTTTATGTGTTCGGTTTCCGGCTACTTGAAACAAATTAGAATGTAAAAAAGTAGGCGAAAAAAAACCAACCGAGCGGTTGGTTTTTTAATTCGAATTTAATTTGCTGTTTTAAAAGCTCTCACTATCGCTGAGATAACGCCACTGACCCACGGGCAGATCGCCCAGCTTGACTTGCCCTATGCGTACCCGTTTGAGTCCCAAAACTTTCAG
>RFMX01000181.1 GCA_009927495.1 Betaproteobacteria bacterium | reverse complement strand
CAAGAAAACCAATTGCACCGTCATCTTCATCAACCAAATCCGCATGAAGATCGGCGTCATGTTCGGCTCGCCCGAAACCACCACCGGCGGCAATGCCTTGAAGTTCTACGCTTCTGTGCGCTTGGACATCCGTCGCACCGGCACCATCAAAAAGGGCGAAGAGTCCATCGGCAACGAAACCAAAGTCAAGGTGGTCAAAAACAAAGTGGCACCCCCGTTCAAAACCGCTGAGTTCGACATTTTGTTTGGCGAGGGCATCAGCCGCCACGGTGAAATCATCGACATGGGCGTCACCGCCAAAATCGTCGACAAGTCTGGCGCTTGGTATGCCTACCAAGGCGAAAAAATCGGGCAAGGCCGCGACAACTCACGTGAGTTTTTGCGCGAAACCCCGAATTGGCCTTCGAGATCGAAAACAAAGTGCGCGAATCTTTGGGCATCCCCTTGCTGCCCGCTGAGGCCGAAGAACCCAAGTTGCAAGCGGTCAAGTGAGCGCCGTTGTGGTGAATTGGCCGTTCAAGGTGATTCAAGGTGGCGCGGCGGTCAACCCGCCAACGGTGAAGGCCAAAGCCGTTAGCCTGTTGGCCCAGCGTGAGTACTCGCGCCAAGAACTGCGCGACAAACTCAAAGCGGAAGATGCCAGCCCAGAAGAAGTCGAGCAGGCCTTGGCGCAGTTGGCTGCCAAAGGCTTGGTCGATGACACGCGGGTGGTGGAAACCTTGGTCAACCGACGCGCTGGCAAGCTTGGCGCATCAAGGCTTCGCCAAGAGTTGCAGGCCAAAGGCGTCAGCGCCGAATTGGTGGCCGAAACCATGGCAGACCTCAAGTGCACTGAGTTGGCAAGGGCGCAGGCGGTTTGGCAAAAGAAATTCGGCCTCCTCGCAGCTTCTGCCACGGACCGCAACAAGCAGGCCCGTTTTTTGGCCAGCCGTGGTTTTTCAGGCGAGGTGGTGCGCAAAATCGTCTCCGGTTTGGCCGACGACGCCGAGCAATAACGGTTAAATGCTGAGCATCAAACGCAGGTTTTGCACCGCCGCGCCGCTGGCACCCTTGCCCAAGTTGTCTAAGCGCGCCATCAGCACCGCATGGCCGTGGGTTTCATTCGCAAACACACGCAACTCCATCAGGTTGCTGTCGTTCAACGCGGTGGCGTCAAGCTTCAAGTCGTCCGTGGGAGGCAACACCTTCACGCAAGGGTTGGCAGGGTCATTGGTTTGGGCGTAGTGGGCTGCCAGCGCCTCATGCAAATCGGCGGCACGCACCCGTTTGGGCAGCGCGGACAAATGCAGCGGCATTTGCACAATCATGCCCTGCTTGAAGTTGCCCACACTGGGCACAAACAAGGGTCGACACGTTAGGCCGGTGCAATGCATGATTTCAGGA
This sequence comes from Betaproteobacteria bacterium, assembly GCA_009927495.1. GTDB lineage: Bacteria > Pseudomonadota > Gammaproteobacteria > Burkholderiales > Burkholderiaceae_C > Limnohabitans. Next base: position 578 of record RFMX01000181.1, on the reverse strand, counting down.
ATATGTTTATGCGACAAACCCAGCGCATAGGCTTCAAACAAGGGCGCCGTGCCGGCCTCATAAGCTTCAATCATGCCGCGCCCACCGCCTGAATAACCGCTGACCGAGGGCAGGCTCAGCGCAAAGTCCCGTGGCAGTAAACCAGCGTCAATCAGCGGACGTATCAGTGCAATCGCGCCCGTGGCGTAGCAACCCGGGTTGGCCACGCGTTGGGCTTGGCGCACCCGGTCGGCCTGTCCAAGTGCCAACTCAGGGAAGCCATAAACCCAATCGGCGTGGGTGCGGTGAGCGGTGGAGGCGTCAATGATGCGCGGTTGATGGCCCACCATGGCGTCCACCATGGCCACGGTTTCAAGCGCGGCGTCGTCGTGCAAACACAAATCACCACATCCACATCGGCCAGCAAGGCGCGTTTGGCTTGGGGGTTTTTGCGCTCGGCTGGGTCAATGCTGACCAGCTTGATCTGCGGCAACAAGGCCAAGCGCTCGCGAATTTGCAGACCAGTGGTGCCCGCCTCGCCGTCAATAAAAACCTGAGCCATGGTTGAGAAATCTTTCGGGAAGAAACAAAGGTGACAG
>RFMX01000212.1 GCA_009927495.1 Betaproteobacteria bacterium | reverse complement strand
TGGGGTGCTCAATGCGCCATCCAAAGGCCCATGCAGATTGATGCCCATGCCAATCACGGTGTAGCGTGAAGCGCTGTTGTCACCTTCAACCCACACCGTTTCAATCAGCATGCCCGCCAGTTTGCGCGGCGCTTGGGGTGCGTCCACCCACACATCATTGGGCCACTTCAAACCCAGACCCAGGCTTTGCTGAGGGTCCAGCGCCTCGGCCAGGCACACCCCAACCGCCAAGGACAGCCCAGACCAATCGGGTGGTGCCAACATCAGGCCCAAAGAAAAGGTGAGGGCGTCCGCTCGCTGCCCCTGCCAAGTGCGGCCTTGCCTGCCCCTGCCGGCGGTTTGCTCCTCGGCCACCAACAGACAAGGGCGGGTGTCGCCCAAACGGGCTCTGCGCATGAGTTCGCTGTTGGTGGAATCGATGGAGGGCAAGACCTCAGCATAAGCCTGTTCGGCCAAAGGCTTGACCGCAGCTTGCAACGCTGTCAGCGGCCAATGCAAGGAAGCATTGCCAGCGCGCATTAAGATTTAGGAGACAGCAAGGTGCCGCGACACACGCGGGAGCCGCAATGGCAAGGGTAGTCGGCCAGCAAAGTGGCGGTGTAGGGCTCGTCAATCACCAAGCCGTAGTCGTAATTGATCTCTTCACCCGCTTTGATTTTGCGCAGGGTGCGGATGAAAATGCGTTCTCCGGCTTCATCGGCTTCGCAGTTGGGAGCGCAGGAGTGGTTGATCCAGCGTGCGTCATTGCCGCCATAAAGTGCATCGATCACATGTTTTTTGCTGACATGGAAGTAAAACGTGTGGTGCGGGTCTTTAGGATTGTGGGGGTGGCGTTTTTGCGCTTTTTTCCAACTGATCACCTCACCGATGTATTCGATCAGAATTTCGCCTTTGGCGATGTCTGTCAGGGCAAACACCCCTTTGCCGTGAACGCCTGAGCGGCGCACCTGTATGCGTTTACCGCTGTTGCTAGAAGAGGTCATGGGAGCCTGTTGGAAAATTCTGCTATGTTGAATACGTACATGTGCGCGCGTGCGCGCGAGACAGCGGATTGTAGACAAGGAAATTTCGCATGAGTAAG
>RFMX01000093.1 GCA_009927495.1 Betaproteobacteria bacterium | reverse complement strand
ACCTCCGCGGGGGTTGTTGGGCATCAGCACCACATAGCGGCCAGCCAATGAAATGAAGGTGGTGAGGGCCGCGCCTTTGTTGCCGCGCTCTTCCTTTTCCACCTGGATCAGCATTTCCTGACCCTCTTTGATCACGTCTTGGATACGGGCTTGGGAAGCCGACACATTGCCCGAAAAGTACTGTTTGGAGATTTCTTTGAAGGGCAAAAAGCCGTGGCGCTCTTCGCCGTAGTCGACGAAACAGGCCTCTAAAGATGGCTCGACGCGGGTGACCACGGCTTTGTAAATATTGCCTTTGCGCTGTTCGCGCCCTTCAATTTCGATTTCGTAGTCGAGGAGCTTTTGTCCGTCGACGATAGCCAAGCGGCGCTCTTCGGCCTGGGTGGCATTGATCAGCATCCGTTTCATGATGCGTTCCTTTTCATAGCATTACAACAACACAGGTCCATGGCGGACCAACGATGCCGCAAGCCAATGCTGGAAAAAGAAACGGGAAACCGGACAGCTACAGGATTCGGCGCATCAGCGGCGCCGACGCTCCTGCGGAGGAGGGGTGGGCGTGATGCGAATACGAACAGGCTGGGCTTGGGGCACCAGTGGGTTCGAGGGAAAGCGGGTGCGGGCTTGTGAAGCGTTCATGGCTGGCGCTGGCAACAGCCAGGTCAGACAAAATTTCAACAAACCATCACCAGATTCATGCTCATCTATCTCGCTGTGATCCTCTGACGGTTTAACGCAAACCGGCAGCTGGGGTATATCGTTTCAAGGTTTTCCAAGGCATCGGCTTGTCAAGTGGTGCAGGGCAGACCGCAAAAGGCGGTTGGGCGTCCGGCGGCCACAATGGGCATCGACCTCTCAGTGCTGGTAGGACGTGCTCTAATCTCTTATTCAAATCAAGCACTTAGAACCTGGCACTGGTGAAGAACATTATAGACGCTGAAGAAACACCAGCCGCGGCGGCTGTCCAAACCTTGGCGGTGGATGAGGAATCGGCCGGTCAGCGCTTGGATAACTTCCTGATTCGCCACTTAAAAGGCGTACCTAAAACCCATGTCTACCGCATCATCCGCACCGGCGAGGTGAGGGTCAACAAGGGCCGTGCCAGCGCGGACACCCGTGTGCAAACTGGCGATGTGGTGCGTGTTCCCCCAGTTCGCGTCGCCACCCCTGACGCCAATGCGCCGGTCGCCCCTGGGCGGGAATTCCCCCTGCTGATGGAAGACGAGCACATGCTGGCCATCAACAAACCCGCTGGTGTCGCGGTGCATGGCGGCAGCGGCGTGAGCTTTGGCGTGATCGAGCAGCTGCGCCAAGCCCGCCCGGGTGCCCGCATGTTGGAGTTGGTGCATCGACTAGACCGGGAAACCTCAGGCGTATTGCTGGTGGCCAAAAAGCGCAGTGCGCTTACCCGCTTGCAAGACCAGTTCCGCGACCGCGAAACCGGCAAGACCTACCTTGCCTTGGTCCATGGCCAGTGGCCCTCTAATAAGAAAGTGATCGATTTACCTTTGCAGCGCTACCTGCTGCCAGACGGTGTAGGTGAGGGTGAGCGACGGGTTCGCATTGCGGCCCTGACCGACCCTGGCGCGCAACGCGCCATCACCTTGGTGCGTGTGGCGCGATTGGTGGGTGACTTCAGTTTGTTGGAAGTCACCATCAAAACCGGCCGCACCCACCAAATTCGGGTGCATCTGGCCAGCCAAGGCTACCCCATCCTGGGCGACGACAAATACGGCGACTTCAGCCTGAACAAGCGCTTGGTAGCGCAGGGTTTAAAGCGCATGTTCTTACATGCTTGGCGGTTACAGTTCATCCATCCCAGCTTGGGCAAACCGCAGACCTTGCAAGCCGATTTGCCTCCCGAATTACAACAGTTTGTTGACCATGTCCAACCTCCACCGCCTGCGCCAATTTGACCTGATTGCTTTCGATTGGGACGGTACTTTGTACGACTCCACCCAAATCATCGTGCGCTGCATACAAGCCGCAGTCACAGATGTGGGTGGCCAAACCCCCACCCATGAGCAGGCCGCTTATGTGATTGGCATGGCCTTGATGCCTGCTTTGGCGCATGCCGCGCCGGATGTACCCAAAGACAAATACCCTTTGTTGGGCGAGCGCTACCGCTACCACTACGCTTTGCACCACAACGATTTGTCCTTGTTTGAGGGTGTTTTGCCTTTGCTTGAAGCGCTGCATGAGCGCCAGCACTTGTTGGCGGTGGCCACAGGCAAAAGCCGCCAGGGCTTGGACGAGGCCCTGCACCAAGTGGCTTTGCGCGGCATTTTTGATGCTTCGCGTACGGCCGACGAGACCGCCGGCAAACCCGACCCGCGCATGCTTCATGAGTTGATGGCCGAGTTGGGCGTTGCCCCCGAGCGCACCCTGATGATTGGCGACACCACCCATGATTTGCTGATGGCCAATAACGCGGGTTGCGCCAGTGTGGGCGTGAGTTATGGCGCCCATGGCAGCTCGGGTTTAGAGGATTTGCACCCCCGCGTGGTGGTCCACAGCGTGGCAGAGCTTCACACTTGGTTGCTGGAACATGCCTGAGCATCTGCCCTTGTGCAACAGTGCTGAACTGCAAGAAGGCGGCGTGGCGGTCCCATTTGATGTGATGTATGCAGGGCAAACCTGCCGCGCATTTGCCGTCAGGTTTGAGGGTCAGGTACATGCTTACCTCAACCGCTGCACCCATGTGGCCATGGAAATGGACTACCAGCCAGACCGCTTTTTCGACCCTGATGGTCGTTGGCTTTTATGCGCCACCCACGGCGCCACTTACGCGCCTGATACTGGTGACTGTGTGGGCGGCCCCTGTCGTGGGGGCTTGGTGAAAATTACCCTTTCAGAAAACGCTGGT
>RFMX01000424.1 GCA_009927495.1 Betaproteobacteria bacterium | reverse complement strand
GCTTCGAGCAAGTTACGCGCACGCCCATCGTGCAAAAACGAGGTGCTGGCACTCACCTGCTTGGACAAACCAATGCCCCACAAAGGCGGGGTGCGCCAGTCGTTGCCACTGGCTTTAAAGTCGGGACGACCATCGGCTAACTCTGGGCCCATGTCATGCAATAACAAATCGGTATAGGGACGAATGCGCTGGTTGGAAATACTGGGCACCGCTGCATATTTGCCGGTGCGCCATTCAGGCACATGGCACATGGCACAGCCAGATGAGGTGAACAAGGCCTCGCCGCGTTGCACCTCGGGCTTGTCGGTGTCGCGACGTTCAGGCACGGCCAAAGCTTGCGTCCAAAACGTGATGGCGTCCCACATATCGGGGCGCAACTCTGGCTTGGGAGCTTTGATCGCCGCCAAGCACTCGTGCTGTACTGGCGTGCATTCGGTGAACGGGTAAAGCGAAGACGTGACGCCTATGTCTGCCGCAAACGCTGCTGCAATTTGCTGTCGAATACTGGGCTGGTTGGCTTTCCAACCAAACCGTCCCATGGCTTGTTTTTTGTTGATGTCATCGCGCACATAGTTAGGCCGGCCATTCAAGCCCTGCGCTTTTTGCTGTTGTGCCACTTGCAAAATGTCTTTTTCCGCAATGGCCTCTAGGTAACCCATGCCCACCATGGCTTGGCTGTTACGCAGCGACATCATCACGCCCTCTGCCAGAGGGCCAAAGTTGAGTTTTTCGATACGCGGCTTGGGTTGGCGCAACACCAATGTTTCACCATCGGGGAAAGAAAATTCCTTAGCGCTCCAATCGATATAAACCTCGGCTTCACCGGCTCGCGCCTCGGGGTCTTTGCGGGTGATGGTGTCAAACATTTGAATGTCTGTGCCGTAGTGGGGATCAGGTTTGGGCGAACCATGCGGACCCTCACCCGGCAATGAAATACGCAAGACGTGTTGGATGGCCAAACTGCTGCTGTTGTCTAAAGCCCTGCCGCGTCCTGCATTCAGATGGCAAGCCGCGCAGTTGGTGGCCAAGAACATGGGGCCCAGACCCCACTCGCCGCCTGCAGGCCCAGGCTGGGACAAATCCCACACCAAAGGGATAACAGGGTTGTTCACCGCCATCCAAAAATTGGTGAAGACCCGCTCGCCATGCAAAAAGACTTGCATTTGTTTAGCCGTCAAGCCTGCTACAGGTTGCCTGTAAACCTCCTGCGGTACGACCGCCTTATCAAGCGGAGTTTGGGTGACAGCGGTCCCGTGCAATAGCACCAAGGAGAGAAATACAAGGACCGCTTTTTTCACATTACACCTGTTTCAATGTTTTTTGTACGCTACCACTTTTTGGTGCTGCTCGCCCAAGCCATCAATGCCTAGGGACATGGTGTCTCCGGCTTTCAAGAACACGGGTGCGGGTTTGCCGTTCTTCTTCATACCCATGCCAACCCCTGGAGGGGTGCCGGTGGTGATGACGTCACCGGGCATCAAGGTCATGAACTGGCTGACGTAGCTCACCAGCTTGGCCACATTGAAGACCATGGTTTTGGTGTTGCCGGTTTGCATGCGTACGCCATTGACATCGAGCCACATAGACAAGCGCTGAGGCTGGGGCACTTCATCGCGGGTGACCAACCAAGGGCCGATGGGACCAAACGTGTCGCAACCCTTGCCCTTGTCCCAGGTCATGCCGCGTTCGAGTTGGTACTCACGCTCTGACACATCATTGATGGTGCAGTAGCCCGCCACATAGTTCAGGGCTTGCGCTTGCGACACATAGCTGGCACGGGTGCCAATCACCACGCCCAACTCGACTTCCCAGTCCGACTTGACCGAGCCTTTGGGCAACATGATGTCGTCATTAGGACCTTGTACACAGCTGTTGGCCTTCATGAACACGATGGGCTCTTTGGGAATAGGCATATTGGATTCGGCTGCATGGTCGGCATAGTTCAAACCAATGGCGATGAATTTGCCCACATGGCTGATGGGACAAGCCATGCGCGGCTTGCCCTTGACCAGTGGCAAAGAAGCGGTTTTGATGCGTGCGAGTTTGGCCAAGGCCTTGTCGCTCAAGTGCTCAGGTGTGACATCGGAGATGACGTGACTTAAGTCACGCAGTTTGCCTTCTGCATCGATGAGGCCGGGTTTTTCGCGGCCCATTTGGCCATAGCGCACAAGTTTCATTTTTGCTCCTGTAAAAAATCAATAGGTGGACCGACCGCCCGACAAATCGAACACCGCGCCAGTCGAGAATGAACAATCTTCGGTACACAACCAAGCCACCATGGCGGCAATTTCGTCTGGGGTGCCAAAGCGGCCCATGGGAATTTTGTTCAACATGAACTGTATGTGTTCAGGTGTGAGTTGGTCAAAGATGGGGGTCTTCACTGCCGCTGGGGTGACGCAGTTGACACGTACACCGGTGTCAGCCAGTTCTTTGCCCAGCGATTTGGTCAAGGCAATGACAGCGGCTTTGCTGGCACTGTAGGCGCTGGCATTGGGGTTGCCGTCTTTGCCCGCCACCGAGGCGATATTGACGATGCGGCCATAGTTACGCGCTTTCATGTGCGGCGCCAGTTCGCGGCAACAGTAGTACAAGCCGTTGACGTTGATGTCAAACACCTTGTGCCAATCGGCCAGTGGGTAGTCCCACGATTTCATGTTCGGGCCGGAAATACCCGCGCTGTTGACCAAGGCGTCCACAGGTGCAAACGAAATGCTTTGCTTGACCGCCGACACCACTTCAGCGTGCTGGGTCAAATCCACTTTCACGCTGTGCACCACCGCGCCAGGCACGGCTTGTTTGAATTCCATTTCAGCCTTGGCCATGCCAGCGGCGTCATAGTCCCACACCGTGACTTGAGCGCCTGAGCGCAGCAAACGCTCGACCATCGCAAAGCCAAGACCACTCGCACCGCCGGTCACCACCGCGTGGCGGCCTTGCATATCTAATTGGTTCATGTCTGTTCCTTGAGGTTCAAATGGTCATGCCGCCGTCGACCGAGTAGGCTTGCCCGGTGGTGAATTGTGATTCGTCACTGGCCAAAAACACGACGATGGGCGCAATTTCATGGGCCTGCGCCAAGCGACCCATGGGTTGCCTTGCGATGAAATCTTTGCGCGCTTGCACCGGATCGGCTTGGCTGTTGATGCGGTCTTGCAGCGAGGGGGTGTCGACGGTGCCGGGGCAAATCGCATTGCAGCGAATACCTTGACGCACATGGTCTGCAGCCACCGCTTTGGTCAGGCCAATGACGGCTGCTTTGCTGGTGCCATACACAAAACGGTTGGGCAGACCTTTGACGCTAGAGGCCACGCTGGCCATGTTGATGATGCTGCCACTGCCTTGGGCAATCATTTTGGGCAAAGCCGCCTGAATCGCCCAAAACTGTGAACGCACATTCAGGTTAAACGCCATATCCCAGTCTTCATCGGTGGCTGTCAAGGCGGTGCCGCTGTGCACATAGCCCGCGCAGTTGAACAAGGCGTCAATGCGGTCCATAGAGGCTATTTGCGCTTGTATCGCGGCTTTGTCCATCACATCCAACACCGCAGTGTGGACATGGTCCACGCCCTTGAAAGCCTCGAGCAAAACGGGATTGACGTCGGTCGCCCACACCGTTGCACCCTCGGCCACCATCGCCAACACCGTTGCCTTGCCAATACCCTGACCGGCCGCGGTGATGAGTATGTGTTTGCCCTGTAATCGCATCTGTTTTCCTGAATTTTTCAAACCCTTGACACAAACAAGGATGATAGGCCTTCGCAGCCAAGCCCTTGGCTACGGGTTTATGCGGATGAATCTCGCCTTGACGCAGCGGTATGGTGCATGCAAATATTCCTCCTTCCCTGAAAGCTTTGCACCATGCGTTTGCTGTCCTTTATTCGTCCCGTGTTGGGCATTTTGCTGACGGTCGCTGCCGGTATGCCTGCAGTCGCTTTAGCT
>RFMX01000199.1 GCA_009927495.1 Betaproteobacteria bacterium | reverse complement strand
GCTCAGCTTGGGTTTTGTGCTGCCCTCTGGAGCCCAAACCAGCAACGCCCAAGAGGTCAATGCTTGGATAGATATCCATGCTGATGAATCCATCGTGATTCGCTATGCACGCACAGAAATGGGCCAAGGCAGCCGTACCTCTGCACCCATGCTGATTGCAGAAGAACTGGAAGTTGACTGGAAAAAGGTACGCGTGGAAGCTGTTCAAGCACACGACAACTTGAAACGCAAACGCGCTTATGGCGACATGGCCAGCGTGGGTAGCCGCACCATCCGTAACTCGCAAGAGTATTTGCGCAAAGCCGGAGCCTCTGCCCGCATGATGCTGGTGCAAGCGGCGGCCCAGCGTTGGGGCGTGCCTTTGAATGAATGCCAAGCCGTAACAGGCAAAGTGGTTCACACACCCAGCAAGAAAAGCTTCAGCTATGGTCAGTTAGCAGCAGATGCCTCCAAGCTCAGCCCTCCAACAGACATTCCTTTGAAAGATCCCGCCACTTGGACCTTGGCTGGTAAACCCATCCCCAGGGTGGACATGCATGACATTGTGACCGGCAAGATTCGCTTCGGCGTCGATACCCAGTTGCCCAGCATGTTGCACGCTGCCATTGCCCAGTCGCCGGTGTTTGGTGGCAAGGTCGTAAGCATTGACAGCAGCAAGGTAGATAACCGCCGTGGCATTGTCAAAGTGCTCAACATGGGCGAGTTTGTGGCGGTGGTGGCGGACAACTGGTGGCGTGCCAAAGAAGCTTTGCGCGATGTGTCCATTGAATGGGACAGCGGCAAGTACGCCCAAGTCAACAGTGCTGGCCTGATGAAGTTGTACCGTGAAGGCTTGAGCCAAACCGATGCGGCTGTGGCCCGTCAAGACGGAAATGCAGTGGCTACGCTAGAAAAAGCTACCAAGGTTATCGAAGCCGAGTACTACACGCCTTATTTAGCCCATGCCACCCTCGAGCCCATGGTGTGCACTGCCATGTTGCAAGGCGATCAATTGCAAATTTGGGTGTCTACCCAAAACCCAGAATCCAGCTTAGCCGCAGCAGCCAGCACCGCCGAAGTGCCGCAAGAAAATGTCAAGGTGTTTGCCATGCAAATGGGCGGCGGCTTGGGGCGTAAAAGCCCGCAAGACTTCACACGCCAAGCGGTGGCGATTGCCAAGGCCATGCCCGGCAAACCGATCAAACTCATGTGGAGCCGCGAAGAGGACACCCAGCACGACCTCTACCGCCCTGCCAGCTTGGTCAAAGTTCGTGCCAGCCTTCAAGCCGACGGCAAACCGGATGCACTGCACATCCGTGTGAGCGCACCTTCGATTTTTTCTCAGCTGCTGCGCATGCCGCTGCAAAACGGCGTCGACCCCCAAGCGGTTGCCGCATTCAACGATCATCCTTACGCCATTCCCCATTGCTTGGTGGACTTTGCCCAACGCAGTGCCCATGTGCCTGTGGGTTTTTGGCGCACCGTGGGTCACTCGCAAAACCCATTTGTGCGTGAGTGTTTTTTGGATGAGTTGGCGCATGCAGCAGGCGTTGACCCTTTGGCTTACAGGCTCTCACTTTTACCCAACAACGAAAAAGCCAACCGAGATCGCGGCATCTTGCAGGCTGTGGCCAAAGCCGCTGATTGGGAAAAACCTCTGCCAGCAGGTGTTTTTCGCGGGATTGGGCAAACAGATGGCTACGGCAGTCACACAGCCTGTGTTTGCGAGGTTTCTGTCAATGCCAAAGGCGAGGTTCGCATTCACCGCATCGTCATCGGTATCGACCCTGGCTATGCAGTCAATCCCGACAACATCCAAGCCCAGCTGCAAGGCAGTGTGGTGCATGGTTTGACGGCTATTTTCTGGGGAGAGATGACTGTGAAAGATGGCCGTATAGAGCAATCCAATTTCCACGATTACCGCATGATGCGCATGAATGAAATGCCCAAAGTGCAAACCGTGATTGCCCCCAGCGGCGGTTTTTGGGGCGGCGTGGGCGAGCCTGCCCAAGCGCCTTTGGCGCCAGCCTTGGGCAACGCTTTGTTCGCTGCCACTGGCAAACGCCTACGCTCTTTGCCTTTGAAAAACCATGGTCTGAGCTTGGTCAAAGCATGAAACAGGTGTGGTTGCTTGCTGTGTTGACGCTTAGCCCTTTGGTGTGGGCAGCTGACACCATGCCTGCCACACCGTCAGCTGCCACAGCAGATGCAGCACGTGGTCGCAAGCTGCTGTTGGCTCGCCAAGACACCGGCTGCATTTTGTGTCACCAACTGCCGGGTTTCAAAGAAGGCGGCGAAATGGGCCCCTCACTGACTGGTGTGGGTGAGCGCCTGAGCAGCGAGCAAATTCGCCAACGCATTGCCGACCCCCGTTTGCTAAACCCCCAAACCTTTATGCCTGCTTACTTCAGTACCGCAGGTCTTCATAATGTCGCCAAGCCCTTGCAAGGAAAGACTGTGCTCACAGAGCAAGGCTTGGAAGACATCATTGCCTATTTGTTAAAGAACCCTTCATGAGGTCTCGCTTGTTATCTCGTCGTCTGTCCATCTTGGCTATTTTTCAAACCACCCTCGCTGCAAGCGTTGGGGGCTTTTGGCTGGGTTCTGCCAAAGCGCAGGTGGACAAACTCACCATCACTGGCTTGTCCGAGGCCCGTTTACGCACCTTTGAAGAGATGGTGCGCCCTTATGTACAAAACCAAGAACTCAAAAAAGAACGCGTGACCTTGTCCTTGCCCATGCTGGCAGACAACGGCCACATGGTGCCCTTGAGTTTGAAGATTGACAGCCCCATGACTGAGGCGTCCCACATCACCCATGTCTACCTGATTTCTCAACGCAACCCAGTGCCCTTGATGGCCAAATTTGTCATGGGTCCTTGGAGCGGTCGCGCTGACTTGAGCACACGGGTGCGTTTGTCGGGCAACCAAAACGTGATTGCGCTGGCAAGGCTTTCCGATGGCAATTTCATTTATGACGTGCAAGAGGTGGTGGTCACCGAAGCAGCTTGCGTGGACAACGGCTGATGAGTTCCGCTCGCTTGCAAATCCCTCCCCGCATCCTTCAAGGCGATGTGTTCAAAGTACGCCTGTTGGTCAACCATCCCATGGACAGTGGTTTTTTACGCGATATTGATGGCGTCATCATCCAGCGTAACGTCATCCGACACCTTGTTTGCACTTTGAACGGACGAGAGGTGTTCCGTGTGGAACCCACCACAGGCGTAGCAGCCAACCCTTTGTTTGAGTTTTATTTGCGCGCTACCGAGTCCGGCGACATGTTGTTTCGCTGGGTCGACGACAAGGCCTACATTGGCGAATTGCGCCACACCTTGGTGGTCGAAGCCGCCAATGTCTCCAAGCCTGCCAGCAACTGATCGTCCACTATGCGCTTTGCGGTTTGCAGGACTTTGCTTTTGGGGTTGTGGGCCATCTCAGCGCTTGCCCTGAGTTCCCATGCGCAGCAACGCCTGATCCCTTTGGAGAAGCTGCAATCTGGTCTACATTATTCAGGCGCCGAGGTGCAGTCCTTGCAAACCGATGAGTTTGCCAACCCAGGCAATATCGCCTTAGACAGCGGCACCAAGTCTTGGGCCAAACCCGACGGTAAAAGCAATAAAAGCTGCCAGTCCTGCCATGGTGAACTCGTCAAAATGAAGGGCGTGTCGATTCGCTACCCGGGCATCGACAAAACCACCGGCAAACTCTTTAACTTGGAAGACCGCATCCGCAACTGCCGTGTGAAAAATCAAAAAGCCGCCGAATGGACTTTTGAGTCCGATGAGTTGGTGGCCATGACATTGGCCGTCACCAGCAGCTCGCGCGGCCTGCCTTTGCAAGCACAAATTGACGGGGCAGCCAAAAGCCATTTTGAAAACGGTCAACGTCTTTTCATGACCCGCCAAGGACAAATGAACTTAGCCTGTACGAATTGCCACGACCAGCACTATGGGCAAAAGCTCTATACCGACCCTTTGAGCCAAGGCCAAGCCAACGGCTACCCGCTCTACCGTATCGATTGGCAACGTGTTGCCTCGCTTGAGCGGCGACTGCGTTTTTGCTACACCGGCGTGAAAGCCGACATTCCCCCGTGGGGCCACAGTGATATGCGCGACATCAGCCTTTACCTGATGTGGCGCGGACAAGGCTTGCTCGTCGAAGCACCTGCTGTGCGCAAATAAACGGCAGCTAAAACGTGGCCAATACCTTGGTCCATAAAGCGGGGGTCACCTCTGGCATGACACCAAACCAAGAAGCAAACGCTGGTCTGGCTTGGTGTAACAACATGCCCAAACCATTGACCGTGGGGTTGCCACGTGAAGCAGCACGCAGCAATAAATCGGTTTGCAAAGGGGTGTAAACAATGTCAGATACCAAAGCCTGAGCTGGCAATGCGTCGAGTTGCAAATCTAGGACGGGCTGACCTTGCATCCCTTGGGTCGTGGTGTTGACCAACAATGCAGCACCCTCAAGCGCGGCATGACGCTCAGACCATGCAAAAGCTTTGACGGGTGCGCCAAATTCTTGAGCCATGGAAACGGCTTTGTCATGGCTTCGGTTGAACAAACGAATGTCTGTCGCACCGGCATCGGCCAATGCCCACACCACCGCTCGAGCAGCACCGCCGGCCCCCAACACCACGGCAGGGCCCCCACTGGCTTGCCAACTGCTATGGGCTTCACGCAAACTTTGGATGAAACCAAAGGCATCGGTGTTGGTGCCGTGCAAACTGCCATCAGCACGCACGGTCAAGGTATTGACAGCACCTATGCGTTGAGCCACAGGATCGACTTCATCCACCCAAGGCAAGGCTTCTATCTTGTGCGGCAAGGTCAGGTTACAGCCCGCAAAGCCCAAAGCTTTCAGGCCTGTCATTGCCTCTTGCAAATTCACAGGGTTCACAGCCAGCGGAACATAAGCACCGCGCAAACCGTACTGGGCTATCCAGTGCGAGTGAATGTGTGGTGAGCGAGAGTGGGAGATAGGCCACCCCATGACCCCAGCCAAAATAAATGAATCCATTGCCATAAGAGCGTTAGCATATCGCGAGTTGAAAGCTGAGAATCCTGCCCCTTATGTGAAACAATCCGAGCAGTCCCGTCCACTGTCCCGAGATGTCAGCCACTACGCCCACTTCTATTGCTCGTTTTCACCATTTCTTAGCGCTAATCACGCGTTTGGTGGATATTGCACCCACAGAAGCCGAACTTTTGTCTCAAGCGCGTCAATGCCTGCAGTCCCTGATAAGCCACGATGACTGGTTGCTGCCCGAGTTTGCTCAGCCCCACCCACAGCATTACCAGCAGTATTTGTTGTACGCAGATCCTCAAGACCGCTTTTCTGTGGTGAGTTTTGTGGGTGCGCCGCGTGTATCCACGCCTATCCATGACCACACCGTCTGGGGCTTGATGGGTATGTTGCGCGGCTCTGAGTTTTGCCAACCCTATAGCCGCATGTCCGATGGACGTTGGGTACCCGCAGGTTTTCAAATCGATATGCTGCCTGGCGACATTGAAGCCGTCTCGCCTCGCATCGGGGACGTGCATAAAGTTTGGAATGCCTTAGCCGACCAAGTTTCTGTCAGCATCCATGTGTACGGGGGCAATATCGGTCAGATGGAATGCAACAGTTACCGAGAAGACGGCTCACGCAGCAAATTTATATCTGGCTATGCCAATATCACCACGGCGCATGAAGCGCTCTTGCATCCACCACCAGTTGCTGCACCTCCTGCACCTTTAATTCCCCCAGTTGCTATTGCAACCCCAGACCCTAGCCCTACGGTTGCACCATCTGTGGTCCTACCCGTGCCGGTAAGTGATGCGACTTTGCCCACCAGCCCACCGCCAAGTAACGAAATCCCGACACAAGCAGTGGCGGCTGAGGCCCCGCACCCCTACGCCGTGACCAGTTACGCCCACATCAAGGCGGCGCTGTTAGCCAAGGAAGAAATTGCGCTTGTGGATGTTCGCGAAGAAGGTCCTTATGCCCAAAGTCATCCACTGTTTGCCATCAACCTTCCCTATGGGCGCATAGAAGTGGAGGCCTACAGGCGTATCCCAAGACGTGACACACCCGTGGTGGTTTACGACAATGGTGAAGGCTTGGCTTTGCAGGCCATTCCCGTGTTTCAACGCATGGGTTACAGCCAGTTAAGCGTCATGCAAAACGGCTTGGCTGGCTGGGCGGCTGCGGGTGGAGAATTGTTTCGCGATGTCAACGTACCCAGCAAATCGTTCGGTGAATTGGTGGAAGCGCAACGCAAAACCCCCTCCTTTTCTGCACACGAAGTCAAAGCCTTGCTCGACAGAGGTTCCGACATGGTGCTGTTGGATGCCCGCCCTTTTGACGAATACCAAAGCATGAGCATTCCAGGTGCTGTCAACGTCCCAGGGGGTGAGTTGGTGTTAAGGGCACGCTCGCTTGCGCCAAGTCCCACCACCCGCATCGTGGTCAACTGTGCAGGTCGCACACGCGGCATCATCGGTGCGCAGTCGCTGATCAACTCTGGCATCCCCAACCCCGTGTGCGCCTTGCGCAATGGCACCCTAGGGTGGACGCTGGCAGGATTGGATTTGGTCAAGGGAGCCACACAGTGCTTTGGCGAAATCTCCGACAACGATCGCAGCAAAGCCGCTGCCTCTGCTTTGGCCTTATTGTTCCGCGCGGGTGTGCCCAGGGTTGAACAAGCCACGGTGAAGCAATGGTTAAGCGAAACCGATCGCAACACCTATGTGTTTGATGTTCGTACCCCAGAAGAATATGCCCAAGGTCATTGGCCAGGCGCCATCAGTGCGCCTGGGGGTCAGTTGGTGCAAGAAACCGATCATTTCATTGGTGTGCGAGGTTCCCGTGTGGTGGTCTACGATGACGACGGAGTACGTGCCAGCATGACGGCCTCGTGGTTGGCTCAAATGGGTTGGCAAGTCGCGGTCATCAAAGACATCACAAGTCAAGATCTGCAGAGCAAAACCGCCGTTTCAGAAGATGAATTGCCGCTCACACTTGCGCCCTTGACTGTGGTTGATCCCCCTACCCTCAAAACATGGCTGGCTAACCGCAGCAACCTGAGCATGGTCATCGATGTCGGCGACAGTACAACTTATGTCAAACGCCATATCCCAGGTGCTTGGTGGTTGCTACGCTCTCAGTTAGCCCAAGACTTCAGCCGCGTACACAAAGCCAACCGCTATGTTTTGACCTGTGGTGATGGCCGTTTCACGCTATGCCGTGGCAGAGTTGCAGCCCCTGCTACGCCCTGGTGTAGAGGTTCTTTGGTTGCCTGGCGGCAATGCTGCATGGCAAGCTGCAGGCTTTAGCACCCAACAGGGTGAGTCTTATTTGGCCAGTCCGCGCATTGACCGCTACCGCCGACCTTATGAAGGTACCGATAACCCAGCACTTGCCATGCAAGCCTATCTGGATTGGGAATCGGGTTTGGTCGAACAACTCAAACGTGACGGCACACACCACTTTAAGGTGATTTAACTCCCTATGGATACCGCTTGGGTTGCGCTTGCACTCACCCTGAAAGTCGCGGGTTGGGCCACTGCCATCAATTTGCTGCTGGGTGTTGCTGTAGGTTATGCCTTGTCGCGTTGGCGTTTCATAGGTCGTGATGTGATTGATGCCGTACTGACTTTGCCCATGGTCTTGCCCCCCACAGTGCTGGGCTACTACTTGCTTGTTTTATTGGGACGCCGTGGTGCGGTTGGTCAGTGGTTGCAACACAACCTTGGCATTGAATTGATCTTTACTTGGCAAGGCGCAGTCATTGCTGCCAGTGTGGTGGCCTTCCCTCTGGTATTCAAAGCAGCCAGAGCAGCTTTTGAAAATGTTGAACCCACGCTAGAGCAAGCCGCACGGGTACTGGGCCTGAGTGAAGCAGCCGTCTTTTTCCGTGTCACGCTACCTTTGGCTTGGCGAGGTATTTTGTCTGGCACCCTCTTGGCCTTTGCACGCGCAACCGGCGAATTTGGCGCTACGCTGATGGTGGCTGGCAGCATCGTCGGTGAAACGCAAACCCTGTCTATCGCTGTATACGAAGCAGTGCAAGCAGGGCAAGACCAAACTGCCAACTTTTTGGTGCTGGTGACCTCGATCAGTTGCTTGGCCATCCTGTTGGGTGCGGGTTATTTGGCACCGGGTCGTATTGCGGGTCAAGCACAAAGAGGTGAACGATGATGTGGCAAGTAGAGCTGCGCAGTCGCTTAGGGAATCAAGCCTCTGCTTTCGAGCTTGACATTGCTTTCACCAGCGATGCGCAACGACTTGTGGTGTTTGGACCGTCAGGTGCTGGCAAGTCACAAACATTGATGATGATGGCAGGTTTGAACGCACCCCAGCAAGGTAGGGTGGTCTTCAAAGACAAGGTCTTGTTCGACAGTCACCGTGGTATGCATCTACCTGCTCGCCAGAGAGGCCTTGGCTATGTGTTTCAAGACTACGCGCTGTTTCCGCATTTGACAGTGCATCAAAACATTGGGTTTGCTTTGACACAAGGTTGGAGCAACCCTTCCCCTGCCTACCAAGACCCTGCGATTGAGCATTGGACAGCGGTGTTTCAGCTGCAAGCGGTTGCTGACCTTTACCCCGAACAACTCTCAGGTGGTCAGCGCCAACGGACCGCCTTGGCCAGAGCGTTGGTTGCCAGTCCACAGGCTTTGTTGCTCGATGAGCCCTTTGCGGCCATGGATCGCCCATTGCGACAGCGTTTGCGCAGTGAGTTGTTACAACTTCAAGCTGAATTGTCTTTGCCCATGGTGCTCATCACCCATGACGAGGAAGATGTGCAAGCCTTTGCCCAAGAGGTGATTCAAGTGGACAAAGGGCGGGTGCTTAGCGGCTCCAACCCATCCTACGAAGCAAGCCATCACGTTTGACCCACTGGTGCCATACAGCAGCAGACATATGCAAGATGATGATGATCATCATGACAAAAGCCGTGATTTCATGGATTTCACTGAAAAGCTCTTTGCCCTCAGGCGATGGCTCCCACAGTTTGGGCAAAGGAAAGCCAAAGAACTTGACGGGGTACTGGGAGAAACTCGAACCCATGAAACCCGAGACAGGCAATACAACCATGCACACATACAAAGCCCGATGGGCCCATTGGCTCAACTTGTTTTGAAAATCGGTATTGCCGATAGGGGGTGCGGGTACAGAATGGGTGACACGCCAACCTAAGCGCCACAGAACCAAAAAGCCTAAGCAAATACCGATGGACTTATGCAGATTGAACCACCCGGCGCGAATACCTGGCGGATCTTTGGGAATGTCTTCCATCCACAAACCCAAGCCGAGCTGATAAAAAATACCGAGGGCCAAGACCCAATGCAACACCACCAACATGCGGTCGTATTGAAGAGGCAAATTGGCGTCGCCAAGGGGGTCGACATTGGAAGAGTCTTGACTCATGGAGGCTTTCAGTAAATTGAAAAACGCAGGACGACTAGTTAATTACCACGCCCCATGGCAGTTTGCCTGTTGGGATTTCTTTGACCATTTTTCGACTGGCAATATCCACCACGCTGACAGAGCCGCTGCGGCCTGAAGCGATGTACAGCTTTTTACCATCAGGCGAAAAACCCATGTTCCAAGGACGCTGACCGATGGCGATGTTCTCCACCACCTTGAAGGTAGCAGTATCAACCATAGAGACATTGGCGTCACCGCCGTTGGTCGCAAACACATAAGCACCGTCAGGCGAAACCGCAACGCCAGCTGTGCGTTTGCCCACAGACTGTTTGCCCACTACTTTTCGCTCTGTCATATCGATGGCAACCAACAAACTGGCAGCCTCTACAGCCACATAGGCTTTTTTACCATCAGGGCTGAAGGCGATGCCGCGAGGACGCTCGCCTACTTTGATAGAGGCTACTTGTTTACGTTTTTCAATGTCCAATACATCGACTTGATCGGCTTCTTCGGCAGAAACCAGCATGAGCTTGCCATCAGGACTGAACACACCATGCTCTGGGTTTTTGCCATGAACGGGAATGTCGAACTCCACTTTCAGTCGCTGGGTGTGTATGAAGCTGATGCTGTTGGAACCTTCATTGGCAACGCCCAGCCACTCACCATTGGGGGAGCAGTACACCGCTTCAGGAGATTCGCCTAGCTGAACACGCTGCTCAATCACACCTTTGACAGGATCAATCACCCACAGCTGCGCTTTGGTTTGTTCCGTGACATAGAGCTTTTTGCTGCCCTTGCAAACAGCCAAGCCACGCGGTTTCCCACCTGTATCCATGGAGGAGGACAAGGTATCTGTGGCGATGTCAATGACAGAGATGGTGCCAGCACCCTCATTCGTGGCATA
>RFMX01000370.1 GCA_009927495.1 Betaproteobacteria bacterium | reverse complement strand
GCCCAATCATGATGTTTTCTGCGCCACCCAAAAGCGAGGGGATGACAAATTCGCCCAAGCAGGGAATGAAAACCAAGATGGATCCCGCCACAATGCCAGCGCGGCTCATGGGCACGGTGATGAGCCAGAAGGTCTTCCAAGGCGTGGCCCCAAGGTCTTGTGCGGCTTCAAGCAGGCGCAGGTCAAGCTTGACCAAATTGGCATAAAGCGGCAGCACCATGAAAGGCAGATAAACATAGGTCATACCGACCAGCATGGAAACATCGTTGTAGAGCAGTTGCAGGGGTTCATCTATCAAGCCCACTGCCAGCATCAGGTTGTTGATCAATCCTGCATCTGCCAGCAAGCCCTTCCAGGCGTAGACCCGCAGTAAGAATGAGGTCCAAAAAGGCAGCATGACCAACAAGAGCAACAAAGGACGAATGTTGCTAGGACTGCGGGCTAAGAAATAGGCAAAGGGATAACCAAAAAACAAACACAAGCAGGTGGTTAGAAAAGCGTAGCGTAAGGACAGCAGATAGGACTCGATGTAAAGCGTCTGTCCCCAACCCGAGTCAGAGTCTAGAAACAATGAGACATAGTGAGAGAACTTCAGGCGTAAAGAAAAATGCCCCGCTTGAATATCAACGAGCGGGGCAAAGGGGTTGAGTTGCTCCCCCATGTCGGTCACACTGATGCGCAGCAGTATGAAAAAGGGAACGGCAAAAAACAGCAATAACCAAAACCATGGGACACCCAAAACCATCAAGCGGCCACGCCGCAAGAACAGCAGTCCCAAAGTGGACGACAAGGTCTTCAAGATGTTTGAATTAGCCTAAAGACGGCGGACACCCTAGGTACAACTTCGGTGTCCGCCAAAATCTTTATTTGCCTTTTTTGAAGCTGGTGTACACAGCTGTCATGGATTCCCGTGCTGCGTTACCTAATGCGGCGGGGGGCACCATCAAGCCCAAATTGGCTTCATCAGGAAACACGGCTTTGTTTTGGGCCACTTCGGGGTTCACATTCGCCAAGCTGGCTTTGTTGGCAGTGGGATAACCCAGTTCATTGGTGAGAGCGGCGGATATTTCGGGTTTAAGGAAGTAATTGATGAATGCCATGGCATTATTGGGGTGCTTGGCATCAGCAGGCACAGCCAAGTTGTCAAAGAAGATCAGGCCACCGGTTTTGGGCAGCAGTACTTCCAAGTCTTGGCCGCTCTTATTTTCATTGACACGGGCAATGGCGATATTGAAGTCACCCGCCCAACCCAAGGCCACGCAAGCTTTGCCACCCGCAACGTCGTCAATCATGGTGCTAGAGAACAAACGAATGTCTTTGCGAACCTTGGCCAACATTTCGCCAGCCGCTTTGTGGTCAGCAGCATCTTCCGAGTAAGCATTCTTGCCGATGTAGTGCAGGGCAGGTGGCAAAATTTCGGAGGGTGAATCGAGGTAGGCGATGCCACAGGATTTGAGCTTGGAGGTGTAAGTGGGGTTGAACACCAGGTCCCATGCGTTTTCTGGCATGGGGGTGCTGCCCAAAGCTTTGCTTACTTTGGCTTTGTTGATGGCCACCGTGGTGAAACTCCACGCCCAAGGAAGAACATATTCATTGCCTGGGTCAACGCTTGTGAGTTTGCTCATCAATGCGGGATCGAGGTTTTTGTAATTGGGGATTTGAGATTTATCGAGTTTTTTCAGCAGACCCGCTTCGATTTGCGCTTTCACAAACACGGAGCCTGGCACCACGATGTCGTAGCCAGAGTTACCTGCCACCAATTTGGCTTGCAGGCCTTCATTGTTTTCAAAGGTTTGGTAGTTGACTTTGATGCCAGTTTCTTTTTCGAAATTGGCGATCATGTCGGCCGCGATGTAATCGGGCCAGTTGTAAACGTTCAAGACTTTCTCTTCAGCATTCACAGGCGCGGCAGCAACGGGAGCCTTGGGCTCTTCTTTTTTGCCGCAAGCCGCAACAGACAAGCAAGCTAAGACAAGCCATAAAAGACGTTTGTTCATAATGGCAGAGACTCCATAAGTAAAAGTGGATAACCCAACAAAGAAACTCGCTGTGCGAGTGCCAAGCGCGTAGTATATGAATAGTTGGATCCGGTTTTCAGGCGTTTGGGACTCCTCCTGCATAAAAAGCATACAATTTAATTCTTCAATCTGCGCTCACTCTGCGAATCATCTATGCCAATTTATGCCTATAAATGCAGCGCTTGCGGTTTCGCTAAAGACCAGCTGCAAAAAATGTCCGACCCACCCTTGAGTGACTGCCCCTCTTGCGGCAAGCCTTCCTACACCAAGCAACTCACGGCAGCTGGTTTTCAGCTCAAAGGTTCTGGCTGGTACGCCACCGATTTCAAAGGTGGGGGCAATGCTGCTCCCGCGAGCACCGACAGCGCCAGCACAGCTTCGCCAGATGCAGCATCGCCTGCCAAGTCCTCTGACACACCCGCTGCTGCCAGTGCCGCTTCTTGCGCCCCTTCTTGTGCTTGTCACTGAAGCCGTGATTCGCGGTTGCAGGTTTTTTTCACTCAAAGTATGAATCTCAAAAAATACATCTTGGCGGGATTGCTGGTGTGGTTACCTTTGGCTATCACGCTGTGGGTTCTGAGTTGGTTGGTCGGTGCCCTCGACGGGATTTTGGCTAATGTGCTTTACGGTTTAGGCAGTGTATTGCCACAGGTGCATACAGACGCTTTGCAGCAACTCAACGGCATCAAAGGCCTCGGTGTTGTGATGGTGTTCTTGGTGCTGGTGCTGACCGGCGCTTTGGCTTCCAATGTGGCGGGCCGCTGGATGGTCAAACAATGGGACAAGCTTTTCACGCACATACCCATCGTCAAGTCCATCTACAACAGCGTTAAAAAAGTATCTGACACCCTTTTCTCAAGCAACGGCAATGCTTTTCGCAAGGCTGTTTTGTTGCAGTACCCACGCCAAGGTACGTGGACCATTGCGTTTCAAACTGGCGCGCCTCAAGGTGAAGTGCTAATGCATTTGGGGGAAGGCTTGATGAGCGTGTATGTCCCCACCACGCCCAACCCCACCAGCGGGTTCTTTTTGCTGGTGCCAGCCGCCGATGTGATTGAACTCGACATGAGCGTGGACGAAGCGCTGACCTATGTCATCTCCATGGGTGCTGTCTCTCCCACAGCTTTACCCAACACCACACCTCATTAAGTTATGGCGCCTTAGAGCGCCTTAGGTCATAACCCCTTTTCAGACTGGACAACAAGCTATGAGAACGCATTACTGTGGATTGGTCACCGAAGCACTGCAAGGACAAAACGTGTCTTTGTGCGGATGGGTCAATCGCCGACGCGACCACGGTGGCGTGATCTTTATCGATTTGCGCGACCGTGAGGGCTATGTGCAGGTGGTTTGCGACCCTGATCGTGCCGATATGTTCAAGGTGGCAGAAGACATTCGCAATGAGTTTTGTGTGCAAATCAAAGGTGTGGTGAGATCGCGCCCTGACGGCACCGTCAATGAACAACTCAAAAGCGGCAAGATCGAAGTGCTTTGCCATGAGTTGGTGGTGCTTAACCCCTCCGTCACGCCGCCCTTCCAACTCGATGATGACAATTTGTCAGAGACCACCCGCTTAACCCACAGGGTATTAGATTTGCGTCGCCCCTATATGCAGAAAAATTTGATACTGCGCTACCGCGTATCCATGGCAGTGCGCAAGTTTTTGGACGCCAATGGTTTTGTCGATATTGAAACCCCCATGCTGACCAAAAGCACGCCTGAGGGCGCTCGTGACTACTTGGTGCCCAGCCGTGTTCACGATGGCCATTTCTTTGCATTGCCGCAGTCACCTCAGTTGTTCAAGCAATTGCTGATGGTGTCGGGCTTTGACCGCTATTACCAAATCACCAAATGTTTTCGCGATGAAGATTTGCGCGCCGACCGTCAACCTGAGTTCACCCAGATTGATATTGAAACTTCTTTCTTAGGTGAAGAGGAAATTCGTGCCCTGTTCCAAGACATGATCAAAGGCGTGTTCCAGCAAGTGCTGAATATTGATTTGGGCGATTTCCCCATCATGGCCTATGCAGAAGCCATGCACCGCTTTGGCTCTGACAAGCCCGATTTGCGCGTCCAACTTGAGTTCACCGAACTCACAGACGTCATGGCAGATGTGGACTTCAAAGTGTTCAGCGGTCCTGCCACCAGCAAAGGTGGACGCGTCGTTGCACTGCGTGTCCCCGGTGGTGGCGAGATGAGCCGTGGAGAGATCGATGGTTACACCGAGTTTGTGAAAATTTACGGTGCCAAAGGTTTGGCGTGGATCAAGGTCAATGAAGTGGCCAAAGGACGTGAAGGCTTGCAGTCACCGATTGTGAAAAACCTGCACGATAAAGCCATTGCCGAGATTTTGTCCCGCAGCGGCGCACAAGACGGTGATTTGTTGTTCTTTGGCGCGGACAAAGCCAAAGTGGTGAATGACGCTATCGGCGGCTTGCGCTTGAAAATCGGGCACAGTGACTTCGGCAAAAAACAAGGCTTGCTGCAAGATCGCTGGGCACCTTTGTGGGTGGTGGATTTCCCCATGTTCGAATTTGACGAAGAAGCCGACCGCTACAACGCGGTACACCATCCCTTCACGGCTCCCAAAGATGGTCACGAAGATTGGATGGTCACTGCACCCGAGAAATGCATTGCCAAAGGCTATGACATGGTGCTCAACGGCTGGGAGATTGGCGGCGGCTCGGTGCGTATTCACCGCGCTGATGTGCAACAAAAAGTGTTCGATGCCTTGAAGATTACCCCCGAGGAAGCGCAAATCAAATTTGGCTTCTTGTTGGATGCCTTGCAATATGGCGCCCCTCCCCATGGCGGCTTGGCCTTTGGTTTAGACCGTATCGTCACGCTCATGACCGGTGCCGATTCCATTCGCGACGTGATCGCTTTTCCAAAAACCCAGCGTGCGCAGTGCTTGCTTACCCAAGCGCCTTCGCTGGTGGATGAAAAGCAGCTTCGCGAACTGCATATCCGTTTGCGCAAAGTCGAAACCGCCTAGACAAGGTCTTTGTCGATGCCCCTAGGCTCCAACGGTCATCTGCTGTTAGTATCTTTGACATGTTGAAAAAGACAGAGACAAAAATGACTTCTGAGGCACATGACGCAGGCGTTCCTGTGTCCATCAAAATCCGCGAAAGATTGCAGGCTTCGCGTAAGCGTTTTCACGCCAACGACAATATTGCTGACTTCATTGAGCCTGGCGAACTTGAGAAACTGCTCGACGAAGTGGCTGACAAAATGAAAGGCGTTCTCAGCAGCCTCGTCATCGATACCGAGCATGACCACAACACCGCAGACACCGCTAGGCGTGTCGCCAAAATGTATGTGCAAGAAGTCTTTCGTGGCCGCTTCGTTAGCCCTCCTGTCATCACCGAGTTCCCCAATGCAGAGCATTTGAATGAACTGATGATCGTGGGGCCCATCACGGTTCGCAGTGCATGCAGCCACCATTTTTGCCCCGTCATTGGAAAAATTTGGATTGGCGTTTTGCCCAATGAACACACCAATGTGATTGGATTGTCCAAGTACGCTCGACTGGCTGAATGGGTCATGGGGCGCCCCCAGATCCAAGAAGAGGCCGTGGTGCAGTTGGCCGACCTGATTCAAGTCAAAACCCAACCCGATGGTTTGGCCATCGTCATGGAAGCTTCTCACTACTGCATGGCGTGGCGCGGCGTCAAAGATATGGACAGCCGCATGATCAATTCGGTCATGCGTGGTGCATTTTTGAAAGACCCCAATTTGCGCCGCGAATTTCTTTCACTGATTCCTAAAAAGGACTGATGGCATGTTGGTGCGTTTGCTTTATGTCAGCCGAGCCTTAGACCCCGACGCTTCTGCGGCCACAGACTCTATCTTGGCCGTTGCCCGTGAACACAATATGGCAAATGGCATCACCGGCATTCTTTGCTATGGCGGCGGCATTTATTTGCAAGCTATTGAAGGCGGCCGCAACCAAGTCAACAACTTGTACGGACAAATCGTCAGTGACAAGCGCCATACCGATGTGGTGCTGCTCTGCTACGAAGAAATTGCCGAGCGCCGTTTTGGCGGTTGGACCATGGGGCAGGTGAATTTGTCCAAACTCAATACCTCGGTGGTGTTGAAATATTCCGAACTTCCCGTACTCAACCCTTATGCGGTATCGGGCCACGTCTCTTTGGCCTTGCTGGAAGAGTTGATGGCCACCGCAGCCATTTTGGGTCGCGCCTGAATTTTTCGCTATGACACGTCTGCTGGGTTGTGACTTCAGCAGTTCGCCCTCAACGCGCAAAACCATCGCACTTGCTTGGGGGGCGTGGCGAGATAAACGCTTGGTTCTTGAGGGTTTGCAAGCTTGCACAAGCCTTGTGGCGTTCGAACAAGCTTTGCACACGCCAGGCCCTTGGGTGGGCGGTTTTGATTTGCCGTTCGGTTTACCCCGCGAGTTAGTTACCACGCTGAAGTGGCCCCTCGGTTGGAAAGCCTGCATCGACCATTTCGCCTCGCTCAGCCGCGAAGAGATTCGCACCACCTTCAAAGCCTTTTGCGATCACCGTCCCGCAGGTGGCAAATTTGCCCACCGCGCCACCGATATTCCTGCCGGTTCTAGCCCCTCCATGAAATGGGTGAACCCCCCCGTGGCTTACATGCTTCATGCCGGTGTGCCTTTGATGCTGCAAGCGGGCTTAGATTTCCCGGGCCTGCATGCAGGCGACACTCAGCGTGTGGCCTTGGAGGCCTACCCTGGGTGGTTGGCGCGGCAATTGATGGGGTCTCGCAGTTACAAAAGCGATGACAAGGCCAAACAAACGCCGGAGCGTTTGATCGCCCGCAAGGATATTTTGCAGGGCTTGCAGAATGGTCAATTGGGTTTGTCGCTGTATTTGCGACCTGCGCAGCATGATGCCTTGGTGCAAGACGCCAGTGGCGACAAGCTCGACGCTGTGCTTTGCATGGTGCAAGCGGCCTTGGCGCATCAGCGCCATGTGGCTGGCGATAAGCTGTATGGTTTACCGCCCGAAATGGACGCACTCGAAGGCTGGATCATCGGCGTATGAGCACTGCGTGGCTTGACGCTATAGAGACACCGCGTTTGTGGTTGCGCTGTCCTCAGCCAGGAGAAGGCGACGCCTTGTACTCAGCGGTGCAAGAGAGTTTGGCTGCTCTTCGCCAATGGCCCGACTCTTTACCTTGGGCACAAAAGCCACAAACACCCGAAAGAGCAGAGGACTACTGCCAATCTTGCTTTGGTGCTTTTGTCTTGGGCTTGTCTTGGCCGATGTTGATGCATGACAAAGCCACCGGTAGGCTGCTTGGTAGCGTCGGTTTTCACCGCATTGACACCCAGTTGCTGGAATTTGAACTGGGTTATTGGTGCAGAACTTCAGCGCATGGGCGGGGTTTGATGAGCGAGGCTGTCACCGCCTTGAGCGATGCAGCCCTAAAGCTTGTCCCGGCTGCGCGGTTGGTTTGCCGCGTAGATGAGCGCAATGCTGCCAGCTGCAGGGTGGTGGAAAAGTCGCACTACCGTTTTGTGCGTTCTGGAATGGAATCGTCACAAGCAGATCGACCTGCTTTGGCGGTGCGTTTTTACGAGCGCTTGTCCGTGCCGCACACAGGGCAATCGGCTTGACGGCGCAGACGCATTTCTGTCCATGCCAAGCTTCGTCCATCGAGCATTTGCAGTCGCCCGACCAAAGAGCTGCCTAAGTCGCTCAGCAGCTTGAGCGCCTCCGCGGCTTGCAAGCTGCCGATGACGCCGACCAAGGGCGCCAATACACCCATGGTGGCGCAACTGATTTCTTCAGGCGCTTGGTCAGGCGGGAACACGCAGGCGTAGCAGGGTGAGTGAGCTTGCCTAGGGTCGTAGGTGGTCAGTTGACCATCCAGGCGAATGACTGCGCCACTGACCAAAGGCACACGGTGTTTCACGCTGGCCTTGTTCAGCATATGACGGGTTTGGAAATTGTCGCTGCAGTCCAGCACCACTTGGGTTGTGGGCAAGAGTTGGTCCAGCAAAGCAGGGTCAGCTTTTTGTTGCAGTGCGGTGATGCGGATATCGGGGTTGAGCGCCAACATCGCTTGCTGGGCAGAAGTCACTTTGGCTTGACCAATGCGCTCGGTGCTGTGAGCGATCTGGCGTTGCAAGTTGGTGAGGTCTACCTTGTCATGGTCGACCAAGGTGATGTGCCCCACTCCGCTGGCCGCCAAAAAAAGGGCTGCGCTGCAGCCCAAACCGCCAGCGCCAATCACCAAAGCATGGCTTTCAATCAGCCGTTGTTGACCTAGGTCGCCAAACTCATCGAGCAGGATATGCCGTGAATAACGCAGCAGCTGGGCGTCATTCACGCCTTACTGTTCCTTTTTGTCAGATGGACGCACGGTCAGGGTTTTGCTGACTTTCACAGGTTGGTTTTTCAAGCGGTTAAGCGCTTGTTGTAACTGGAAGTCTTCAGGGCTGCCGTACTCAGGAGTTTTACGATCCGCCACAGGTTTTTTGGACTCTTCCTCCAGGCGCTTCAAAGCTTCATCGCGGGCTTTTTCACGCGCTGGGTCTTTGGCTTCTTCGCCTTGGCCGCTGTTGAGGTGTTTTTCCAAATCAGCTTCGCGGGTGCGCAAAGCTGCATACGGGCTGCCTTCGGCGGTATCGTCGATCAGCAAATCAGGCACGATGCCTTTGGCTTGGATGGAGCGGCCGCTGGGCGTGTAGTAACGCGCTGTGGTGATTTTCAAAGCGGTGTCGGAGCCCAGTTGGCGAACGGTTTGAACCGAGCCCTTGCCAAAGGTTTGGCTGCCCATAAGAGTGGCACGTTTGTGGTCTTGCAATGCGCCTGCGACGATTTCGCTGGCTGAAGCGGAACCTTCATTGACCAACACCACCAAAGGAATTTTCTTGAAAAAGCCATTGGTTTTATTGGCAAGGCTAGACACACTGTCTTGACCGCCGCGACGCAGGTAGTACTCAGGCGCTGCTTTGAAGGTGAATTTGCTTTCTTCCAACTGCCCGTTGGTAGAAACCACGGTCACGTTATCGGGCAAGAAGACCGCTGAAATGGCCACTGCGGCATCCAACAAACCACCGGGGTCATTGCGCAAGTCAAGTACCAAGCCCTTCATTTTGGGGTCTTGTTTGTACAACTCTTCCAATTTGCGGGCCAAGTCGTCAACGGTACGCTCTTGGAACTGGCTCACACGAATCCAGCCATAGCCGTTTTCAATCATCTTGGATTTGACGCTGACGGTTTTGATCTCTTCACGCACGATAGTGACAGGGAAGGTGCGGTTTTCATCCTTGCGGTAAATGGTGAGCAAGACTTTGGTGCGCGGTTCACCACGCATACGCTTGACGGCCTCGTTCAGTGACAAGCCTTTCATGGAGGTGTCATCGACTTTGGTGATCAAGTCGCCGGGCTTCAAGCCTGCGCGGTCAGCGGGTGAGCCTTCGATGGGAGAAACCACCTTGACCATACCGTCTTCTTGGGAAATTTCGATACCGACACCCACAAACTTGCCTGTCGTGCCTTCACGGAATTCTTTGTAGGATTTTTTGTCGAAATACTGGGAATGGGGGTCCAGGCTGGAAACCATGCCAGAGATGGCGTCGTTGATGAGCTTTTTCTCATCGACAGTTTCGACGTAATCGCTCTTGACCATGCTGAAAACCGCTGCGAGTTGCTGCAATTCTTCCAGCGGCAAGGGCGCCATATTGGCGCGAGCGACGGTTTGTAGCGAAAAAGTGGTTAAAGCACCCGTCAGGGCACCAATGCTGATCCAGCCTGCGATTTTAAGTTTTTGGCCCATTTTTACCCTGTATTTAAAAAAGCCGTCAATAGGCAATTGAAGAAGATAGTTTACTGTGCCTGAATCGCAGGCGCAGGCCTTTGTGCATATTAACCTTGACTTGCAATGGTTTGAGAGCCCTCAACGTCTTTCAGGTAATAGCTGCGAATGGGGTGCAAATCGGCATCCAATTCATACACCAAAGGTTCGCCATTGGGGATATTCAAGCCCACGATGTCTTGGTCGGCGATGTTGTCAAGGTATTTCACCAGCGCCCGCAGGGAGTTGCCGTGTGCACTGAGCAACACGCGTTGGCCAGAGCGGATGGCTGGTGCCAGTGATTCATTCCAAAAGGGCATGACCCGTACAACCGTGTCTTTGAGGCACTCGGTAAGCGGAGCCTGACCGGCACTGAGCTTGGCATAGCGGCGATCGCTGCCCTCATAACGGATGTCGCTGGGTTGTAAAGCAGGGGGGGGGACATCGAAACTGCGTCGCCAAGCCATGACCTGAGCATCGCCATACTTCTCAGCGGTCTCGGCTTTGTTCAAGCCTTGCAATGCACCGTAATGGCGCTCGTTCAAGCGCCAATCTTTTGTTACCGGCAACCAAGTGCGGTCCATGCCATCCAAAACGTGCCACAAGGTATGAATGGCACGCTTGAGTACGCTGGTGTAGGCCACATCAAAATCGAAACCTGCCTCTTTCAATTGTTCGCCGGCACGGCGAGCTTGGGCCACGCCCGTGGGGGTGAGGTCGACATCAGCCCAGCCTGTGAAGCGGTTTTCCAGGTTCCAAACAGATTCGCCGTGTCGAATAAGCACCAAGGTGTACATGGGGAGGAAATGACCTTGTTGGTTCAGAAAAAAAGAATGCATTCTAAAATGACATTTCTGCGACAAATTTCCAAGGCAACCATGGTGAGTTTTTTGATCGATAACTGGATGTTGGTTCTGGTGGCTGTGCTGTCTGGGATGGCGCTGCTTTTGCCCACCTTGCAAGTCATGGGCAAGGCCGGCTTGTCCCCCACCCAAGCGGTGTTGATGATCAACCGAGAAAGAGCGCATATTGTCGATGTGCGCAGCCCAGAGGAGTTCTCCACCGGGCATTTGATTGGCGCAAAAAATATCGCCATCGATGTATTGGAGTCCAGCCTCGGCAAAGCCATCAATGACAAAAAACGCCCCCTTATTTTGGTGTGTGCCAGCGGCGTTCGTTCGCAACGCGCCCAAAAAATCGCCACCAAACTTGGTTTCGAGCAAGCCCACAGCCTGTCGGGCGGCTTGAAGATTTGGCAAGAAGCCAATTTACCTTTGGAAAAAACCTAACCCACTGTCAGACCATGCCACCCATCAAGATGTACACCACCGCTGTTTGCCCCTATTGCAACCGGGCCAAGCAAATCCTCAAAGCTCGCGGCGTCGAGCATATCGAGGAGGTGCGAATCGACCTCGCCCCTGATGAGCGTGACCGCATGATGGCCTTGACCGGCAGGCGTACCGTGCCGCAAATCTTCATTGGCGAGACCCATGTGGGCGGCTGTGATGATTTGATGGCTTTGGACAGCCGTGGCGGCCTCATGCCTTTGCTGCAAGCAAGCTGACATAATCTTCGCCACCTAACCCTCGCCCGCTTAGGAAGCAGTCGCTAAGCGGGTTTTTTATTTTCAGGAAGCTCACCATGGCCGAAGCCAACGATCCCGTTTTTCAAATCCAGCGCATTTACCTCAAAGACCTGTCTTTAGAGCAGCCCAATTCACCCGCGATTTTGTTGTCGCAGGAAGCGCCTTCGGTGGACATCCAAATTGGCTTGGGTTCAGAGCAAATTGGCGATGGCGTGTTTGAAATCACGGTCACAGCCACAGTGACCACCAAAATCAACGATCAAACCATGTTTTTGGTCGAAGCCAAGCAAGCCGGTATTTTCGAGATTCGCAACCTGCCCGAAGGCCAGTTGCAACCCGTCACCGGCATTGCTTGTCCCAAATCATCTACCCCTATTTGCGCGGCAATGTGGCCGATGTGATTCAGCGTGCAGGTTTTCCCCCTGTGCATATGGCTGAAATCAATTTCCAAGCCATGTACGACCAACAGCAGCGCATGGCCGCTGAGCAAAAGCTGCAGTGAAACTGCTCATCGTTGGTGCAGGCGCTTGGGGTACGGCGCTGGCGGTGCAGGCCGCTTCGCGCCACGAGGTTACTTTGTGGGCGCGGGACGCGAGCTTGGTTCAAGCCCTGCAGCACCAGCGTGTCAATGCCCGCTACTTGCCAAGTGTGGTGCTTCCCCCATCCTTGCGCTTAAGCCATGCGTCTTTTTCTGACGCTTTGTCGGGTGTCGATTTAACCGTCTTGGCCACGCCCATGGCCTCGCTGCGGCCGGTATTGCAAGCGCTTGCGCCTTTACAAAAGCAAAAACCACTGGCTTGGTTGTGCAAAGGTTTTGAGGCCGCTTCTTCAAGCGCGGTGTCCCAAGGTTTGCTGCCCCATGAGGTGCAAGCCGAGGTAGCGCCTGGCATGTTGGCTGGGGTGCTGAGCGGTCCCAGTTTTGCCCAAGAAGTAGCGGCAGGACAACCCGCCGCGTTGGTGGCGGCTAGTGAACACCCCTCAGTGCGTCAGGCATTGGTGGAGGCTTTTCACGGCGATAACTTGCGTGTGTATGCCAATGAGGATGTGGTGGGCGTGGAGGTCGGTGGCGCAGTCAAAAACATCATGGCCATCGCCACGGGTTTGTGTGATGGCATGCAGTTGGGCCTAAACGCCCGTGCTGCGCTTATTACCCGCGGTTTGGCTGAAATCACCCGTCTAGGATTGGCCATGGGCGCCCGTGCAGATACGTTCATGGGTTTGAGTGGTTTGGGCGACTTGGTGCTGACCGCAACCGGCGATTTAAGCCGGAACAGGCAGGTGGGCATGGCCTTGGCAAAAGGGCAGTCGCTCAGCCACGTGTTGCAGTCTTTGGGCCATGTGGCAGAAGGTGTTTACAGCGCGCAAACCGTGGTGCAACGCGCCCAACAGCTTGGCGTGGACATGCCCATCGCCCAAGCGGTGGTGGCGGTTTTGCAAGGCCAAATTTCACCGCAGCAAGCGGTGGCGACGCTGATGGGGCGAGGCGCTAAGGGCGAATAAGCTCTAAGTTATCTATTAACCGCGTCTTGCCTAACTTCGCTGCACCCAGCACCACCAGTGCGTCGCCAGCAAGCGGCATTTGCAGGTCAGTGCGACGCCGCACGCAAAGGTAATCAGCTTGCCAGCCGCGTTGGCCAAGGGTATCCATGGCCTGGGTTTCCAGCCGCGGCAAGTGCGAAGCCAGGTCGTCTGCGACAGTCAAAGCAGCGTTACCCAACAGGCGCAGCGCCACAGACAACTGCACCGCTTCGGCACGCTCGGT
>RFMX01000392.1 GCA_009927495.1 Betaproteobacteria bacterium | reverse complement strand
CGACCCTTGCCACAGTCCTATGAAGCAACAAGCACCCATGAAAACGGTGAAAGCTTTGGTGGGTGAACAAGTCCTTGAGAGCAAGCGCTGTTGCGGTGAAAGCGGTGGATTGGCGTATTCACGCCCCGATGTGTCTACCCAAATTCGTTACCGTAAAGAGCAAGAAATTCGCTTGGGCGAAGAAGCCATGCGCGAAAAAAATTGGGTAGGCGCGCAAGACAATATCAAGGTATTGACCAGTTGCCCGAGTTGCTTGATGGGCTTGAACCGCTTTCAAGATGATCTTCAAAACGGCTTACTTGAGGCCGATTACATCGTGGTCGAAATGGCCAAAAAAATCTTGGGCGAGAAATGGATGACTGACTATCTTCGCCTGGCCAACAGTGGCGGCATCGAACGCGTATTGGTTTAAGGAACAGACATGGCAGGACTCACACCCACCACCCCACAACCTACAGACATCGTGTTGCACAGCCAGTCCAAAGTGATGGAAATTGCCTTCTCTGATGGTCTGCGTTTTCGCATCCCCTTCGAATTGCTGCGTGTCTACAGTCCCTCCGCTGAAGTGCAAGGCCATGGACCTGGGCAAGAGGTGCTGCAAACCGGCAAGCGTGAAGTGGCCATCGTGGCGTTGGAGCCTGTAGGCCACTATGCGGTTCAACCCCAATTCAGCGACGGCCACAACAGCGGTATTTTTTCTTGGGACTATCTGTACTCTTTGGGCCAGCGCGAAGCAGAGCTGTGGGTGCAGTATGAAATGCGGTTAAAAAATGCGGGCGTAGGACGCGATGACCCCATGGGATCAGCTGCCGGTCATGCTTGCCACAGCCATTAGGGGTCCGCTATGACGCAAACCCATTTTGGTTTTAAAAAGGTCAACGAAGAAGACAAAGCTCGTCGGGTGCGTGGTGTGTTCGATTCGGTGGCCAGCAAATACGACATCATGAATGATTTGATGTCCATGGGCATGCACCGCGCATGGAAGGCTTATGCGGTGATGGTGGCCCATGTGCAGGCAGGTGACGCTGTGTTGGATATTGCCGGTGGTACAGGAGATATGGCCCAAGCGTTTGCCAAGCAAGCAGGTTCCAAAGGCACGGTGGTGCATACCGACATCAATTTGGCCATGCTGCGTCAAGGCCGCGACCGGCTTGTCGATGAAGGCTTGATGCTGCCCACCACCGTCTGTGATGCCGAGGCCTTGCCCTTTGCTGATGCCAGCTTCAATGTGGCTTGTGTGTCCTTTGGTTTGCGCAATATGACCCATAAAGACCGTGCTTTGGCAGAAATGGCTCGCGTCCTCAAGCCCGGTGGCAAGCTTTTGGTGTTGGAATTTTCCAAAGTTGCCCAACCTTTATCTAAGGTCTACGACTGGTATTCCTTTCAAGTCCTGCCTCGCCTAGGCAAAATGGTGGTAGGCGACGATGCCAGCTACCGTTATTTGGCTGAATCCATTCGGATGCATCCCGATCAGGCGGCGTTGAAAGTCCTCATGCAACAAAGTGGTTTTGCCCATGTGGACATTCATAACCTTTCCTTTGGGGTAGTGGCATTGCATGTTGGAATACGTTGTTGACGCAATTTGCATCTTTGTTGAATGGAAAGAAGTTTATGAAAATCATGTCTATGTTGTTAAGTCTTGTCCTGCTCACCGTTAGCTTGCAGGCAGAGGCCAAGCGCTTGGCCGGAGGACGCTCTTTCGGTAAACAATCCGGCTCAGTCACCCAACGTGAAGCGGCTCGTCCAGCGACGACGCCTGGTCAAAACGCAGCCAATACACCAGCCGCAACGCCTGCACCTGCTGCCCCGCCTGTACAGCAGCCACCACGTCGCCCTTGGGGTGCCATGCTTGGTGGCTTGGCTGCTGGTTTGGGCTTGGCATGGCTAGCGCATTCCATGGGCTTTGGCGCAGAGTTTGGTCAATTCCTGATGTTCGGTTTATTGGCTTTGGGTTTGATGCTGCTGGTGGGATGGTTCATGCGCCGCCGTGTGGGCAATCAAAGCGCATCTCCTTATGCCTATGGCGGTGCTGGCTCTGTCGGTAACCCTGACAATGCCCCGCAGTACAACCCTGCCAAGGTGGGCAACGATGCCTCGGCCCGCCCTTGGGAAAATCCAAGCGCCCCTTACCCTTCACAAACTGCCCCTAATCGTGCAACAGCCCGCATTGGCTCTTCATTGATGGGCAGTGGTCAAAACTGGAGCATTCCAGAAGGTTTTGATGTGCAAGGTTTTGTCCAAGCTGCCAAACAAAATTTCATCAATCTACAATCCGCTTGGGACAGATCAGATATTCCAGCCTTGCGCGTCATGATGACCGATGACATGCTGGTTGAGATTCAGTCCCAGTTGGCAGAGCGTGGCCAAATGGTCTCTGGCCCCAACACCACTGAAGTGGTCATGTTGGAAGCGCAGTTACTGGGCATTGAAGATTTGGGTGAAGGCTATATGGCCAGTATCGAGTTCTCTGGTTTGATTCGTGAGGACGCGACCGCAGGCCCCAGCCCCTTCCGAGAGGTCTGGAACATGACCAAGCCCAAAAATGGGCAAATGGGTTGGCTGGTCGCTGGCGTGCAGGCATTGCAGTAAGCGCTCCTGTTGATGAAACCTTTACCTTCGTTGGCAGAGTTGGCTGCCCAGTTCAGCACGGCTGTGATGCATTTGCAGCCACCTACGGCCTTGGTTGAAGAGGTGCAAGACCGTGTGCTTCTTTTGCTTAACCATGTCCTGATGCAAGAACCTGCAGCCACCACCAGGCTCAAGCGTCAGCAAAACCGCACACTGCAAATCAGCTGGCGACAGCTGCAACTGGCGTGCCGCATCACGCCTGCGGGCTTGTTTGAAAGAACCGTGTTGCAAAACTCGCCTGACTTGTCCTTGCAGATCAGCCAAGAATCGCCATGGGTCATTGCGCAAGGCTTGGTTCAGGGTAACAAACCCACCATGCAAGTGCAGGGGGACGTCATGTTGGCAGCAGATATCAATTGGCTGGTCGACCATGTGGGTTGGGATATCGAGGAAGACCTGTCGCGGGTCCTCGGCGACGCGATGGCTCACCAATGTGTGGCCATGGCCAAGCGCGTATTCACGGCACTTAAAGGTTTTTTGCCTGAGCCAGCCTCGTCGACGGTACACCCCTCATGATCCGCTTAGACCGCGGCATCTTCATCGTCTGGATCGTTCTGCGCTTCGGCCTAGACGAATTACTGCTCTCCGGCTTCAAGCAGCCTTGGCTAAAGGTTGTCTCTCGTGTACTTACCTTTGGGCGAAATTTACGTGCTCCCCGTGGCGAGCGCTTGCGGCTTGCTTTGGAGAGCTTGGGCCCTGTATTCGTCAAGTTTGGTCAAGTGCTATCTACCCGTCGCGATTTATTGCCTGAGGACATCTCAGACGAACTCGCCAAACTGCAAGATCAAGTGCCCCCTTTTCCTTCGGCGCAAGCGGTGGCCATGATTGAAAAGGCTTTTGGTAAAAAACTAGACGAGGTGTTTAGCCATTTTGAACCCACACCTGTTGCCAGCGCATCAGTCGCTCAAGTCCATTTTGGGCGACTGCGTAACAACAAAGGAGAGCCTGAACGCGAGGTGGCAGTGAAGGTGCTGCGTCCAGGCATGCTCAAAGTCATCGACAAAGATTTAGACCTCATGCGCAATATGGCGACATGGGTAGAGCGGCTCTCCAGTGACGGCAAACGACTCAAGCCCCGCGAGGTGGTGGCCGAGTTTGACAAGCATCTGCATGACGAACTCGACTTGGTTCGTGAGGCCTCCAATGCAGCGCAATTGCGCCGCAATATGGAAGGTTTGAATTTGGTTTTGATACCCGAAATGGTCTGGGAGTATTGCCGCCCCAATGTATTGGTCATGGAGCGCATGTATGGCATCCCTATCAGCCATACCGAGGCGTTGCGCAAGGCTGGCGTCAACATCCCACAACTCGCCAAAGATGGCGTAACCTTGTTTTTCACGCAAGTCTTTCGCGATGGCTTCTTCCATGCTGATATGCACCCCGGCAACATCCAAGTCAGCACTGACAGCGCCACCTTTGGCCGCTATGTGTCACTTGACTTCGGCATTGTGGGCACCCTTACCGAGGTTGATAAAGATTATTTAGCGCAAAACTTCACAGCGTTTTTCCGGCGTGATTACAAGCGTGTGGCCGAATTGCATATCGAGTCGGGTTGGGTTCCCGAACAAACTCGGGTGGATGAGCTTGAGGCAGCTATTCGAGCGGTTTGTGAACCTTATTTCGACAGGCCCTTGAAAGAAATTTCATTGGGCATGGTGTTGCTGCGCCTGTTCCAAACTTCTAGACGCTTCCAAGTGGAAATACAACCGCAGTTGGTGTTGTTGCAAAAAACCTTGCTCAATATCGAAGGCTTGGGACGGCAGCTTGACCCTGACCTTGACCTATGGAGCACCGCCAAACCTTTCTTGGAAAAGTGGATGCTTGAGCAAATGGGGCCACAAAAGTTTTGGCAGCAACTCAAGATTGAAGCACCTCGTTTTGCCAAACTCATTCCTGAGATTCCTCGCTTGGTACACGCCTATTTGCAGCGCGATCAGAAAGCAGAGCGTGATGAATTGATTCGTTTGATAGAAGCGCAACGCCGAACGCATCAAAACTTGCAGGCTATTTTGTTATTGGTTTTGGGTTTCATGGCCGGCATCGTCATCACGGCCACCCTTGGTGTGTGGAGCCTGGCCGGCTGATCTTCAGTCCACTGGACGGTAGGCTTCGCGTCGCATCTTTCGAGCCGTATGCACCCCGTAGAACACCACTGCCAAACTGACTACGGCCATCAACAGCGTGGCGGCTGCGTAAATCGAAGGGTTCACACCACGCCGTGCATAACTGAAGATCACTTGGGGCAAGGTAGTCACGCCAGGCCCAGATAAAAATTCGGAAATCACCACATCATCAAACGACAAGGTGAAGGTCAGCAACCATGCGGCAACCAAAGCCTGAGAGATATTGGGCAATGTCACCAAAAAAAATACTTGGTAGGGTCGGCAACCTAAGTCGAGTGCAGCCTCTTCAATAGACCGGTCCATCTCTTTGAGGCGAGACTGAATCACCACACTGGCATATGCCATGCCCAGCAAGGCATGACCCAGCACGATGGTGGTGGCGCCCCGTCCAGGCCAACCCAGCCAACTTTCCATGCCAACAAACAGCAACAGCAAGGACAAGCCAATGATGACTTCGGGCATGACCAGAGGTGAACTCAGCATGGCATTGAACAGGGAGCGACCTTTGAACGCGCCAAAGCGTATCAAGGCATAAGCTGCCAAGGTAGCCAATACCGTTGCCAAGGTGGCGCTGAGCAATGCCACATTCAAAGACAGTAAAAAACCTTCAACCAAACGGGTGTCTTGTCCCAAAGCCTGATACCAACGAAGGGAAAAACCTGTGAACTGACTGTCTTGGCGAGTGCTGTTAAAGGAGAACACCACCAAAAACATCAGCGGCATATAGAAAAATAAAAACACGCCACCCAACCACAAGCGGCTGACATAACGGTGCCAACGGTTGGCCAGCATTACCTGCTTTCCTCTTCGACCTTTCGGGCCAAGCGTTGGTTAAACCAAGCCAGTGGGATGACTACACCCAAAATCAACACTATGGACAAAGCACTGGCA
>RFMX01000451.1 GCA_009927495.1 Betaproteobacteria bacterium | reverse complement strand
TTTTTGGCGGCCTACACCTTTCACTTCAAAGTCAAGCAAAAGTTGGACGACGCCCAACTCAAGCAACAACTCACCATGGCTGGTTACAGCCATGTGTCGCAAGTGGTGAGCCCTGGCGAATACACCGTGCGGGGCGGCCTGATCGATTTGTTTCCCATGGGCTCTTTGGTGCCCTACCGTGTGGACTTGTTCGACAACGAAATCGACTCCATACGCACTTTTGACCCCGACACACAACGCAGCCTCTACCCTGTGCCCGAAGTGCGCTTGTTACCAGGCCGTGAATTTCCCATGGACGAAGCCTCTCGCGCTTTGTTTCGCAGCCGTTGGCGTGAACTGTTGGAAGGTGACCCGACACGAAGCCGCATCTACAAAGACATGGGCAATGGTGTTGCGACGGCAGGCATTGAATACTACTTGCCACTGTTTTTTGAAGAGACTGCCACCGTGTTTGACTACCTGGGTGAAGCCTCGGTGGTGGTATTGCATGGCAACCTTGAACCTGTTTTGCAAAGCTTTTCCCAAGATGCGCAAGAGCGTTTTCGCTTGGCGCAAGGCGACCCCGAGCGACCCGTGTTGTCGCCCATACATTTGTTTTTAAACACCGAACAGTTTTTTAACCGAGTCAACCTGCATGCACAGTTGGCGCTTCGCAAAGCAGATGTACCTAACGCGGGTGATTGGGCACAGTCACTGCCAGATGTCACGGTAGATCGTGGCTCAGAAACCCCTTTGTCAAGGCTGCAAGACCGCCAACGCAAAAGCCAACAACGGGTTTTGGTGCTGGCCGAGAGCGATGGGCGGCGCGAAAGCTTGCTGGACTTTTTAAGAGCCGGTGGCGTGAGCCCTCCTGCTTTTGACTCGCTGGCTGAATTCATCCAAAGCACCGAGCCTTTTGGTATCGCCACCAGCGGCTTGCATACCGGCTTTGCATGGACACAAGCGGGTATCGATCTGGTGACAGAGACCGAACTGTTCGCTGCCAGCCCCAGCGCCAGACGTAAACGCAAGCAAGAAGCGGTCAGCGATGTGGAGTCGCTGATCAAAGACTTGTCCGAGTTGCAAGTGGGCGACCCTGTGGTTCACAGCGCCCACGGCATTGGCCGCTACCGAGGCTTGGTGAACATGGACATGGGCCAAGGGGTAGACGACCTAGGCCAGCCCTTGCTGCAAGAGTTTTTGCATTTGGAATACGCGGACGAAGCAACTTTGTATGTGCCGGTCAGTCAGTTGCACCTGATCAGCCGCTACAGCGGTGTCAGCCCTGATGAAGCCCCTCTGCACCGCTTGGGTTCGGGGCAATGGGACAAAGCCAAACGCCGTGCCGCTGAGCAAATCCGCGATGCAGCTGCGGAGTTGCTCAATATTTATGCGCGGCGTGCTGCTCGCCAAGGCCA
>RFMX01000219.1 GCA_009927495.1 Betaproteobacteria bacterium | reverse complement strand
GAATATTGCCTGCGAGTTGGTGCACTTTAGTTCATGCGCAGTAGGGGTTTGCTAAGGACTTTCCCCAGTCAAGCCTTGCTTTGTTTGGCTTCAAAGACCAGCCATTCAGCGGCTTTCTCGGCCAACATCAGCACCGGGCTGTTGGTGTTGCCGCTGGTGATGTGGGGCATGACGCTGGCATCCACCACCCGCAGGCCTTGCACCACGCCGCCGCGCCCATCGCGCACCCGCAACTCGGGGTCGACCACGGCCAGCGGGTCGTCCAAGCGGCCCATGCGCGCTGTGCCCACAGGGTGGAAGATGGTCGTCCCAATGTCACCCGCCAAACGTGCCAAGTCGTCGTCACTCTGGAACTGGGTGCCGGGTTTGTATTCCTCGGGCTGGTATTTGGCAAGGGCCGGTTGGGCGGCGATACGCCGGGTGATGCGCAGCGAGTCGGCGGCCACTTGGCGATCCGCGTCGGTGCTGAGGTAGTTGGGCGCGATGCGCGGTGCCTGGGTGAAGTCGCTGCTTTGGATGTGCACCGAGCCTCGGCTGGTGGGGTTGAGGTTGCACACGCTGGCGGTGAACGCGGGGAAAGGATGCAGCGGTTCGCCAAACGCGTCCAGGCTCAAGGGTTGCACGTGGTATTCGATGTTGGGCCAAGGCTGCGACGGGTCGCTGCGGGTGAAGGCACCCAGCTGTGACGGCGCCATGCTCATGGGGCCGCTGCGTTTGAACAGGTACTCCATGCCAATGGCTGCTTTGCCCCACCAGCTGTTGGCCAAGGTGTTGAGCGTTTTCACACCCTTGACTTTGAACACGGCGCGGATTTGCAAATGGTCTTGCAGGTTTTCGCCAACCCCAGGCAGATCGATCAGGGACCGGATGCCGTGTTGTTGCAACAAAGCGGCTGGGCCTATGCCCGAGAGTTGCAAAATTTGCGGCGAGCCAATCGCGCCTGCGGTCAGCACCACCGACTGGGCCGCATGCGCGGTCACCATGTCTTGGCCGTTCCACACCTCGACACCGGTGCAGCGCTGCTGGCCGTCGGGCAAGGTCTCCATCAGCAGTTTGGCCACTTGCGCCGAGGTCCACATCTCGAAATTGGGTCGTCCATAACAAGTGGGGCGCAAAAACGCTTTGGCGGTATTCCAGCGCCAGCCGTTTTTTTGGTTCACCTCGAAATAGCCCACGCCCTCGTTGGAGCCGCGGTTGAAGTCGTCGTTGGCGGGGATACCCGCTTGAACCGCCGCTTGGGCAAAGGCATCGAGCACGTCCCAGCGCAAGCGCTGTTTGTCCACCCGCCATTCGCCACCCGCGCCATGCAGCGCGTCGCCACCTTTGTAATGGTCTTCATGGCGCTTGAAATAAGGCAGGGCATTGTCCCAGCGCCAACGCGCGTCACCCGTCACCTCGGCCCACAGGTCGTAGTCGCGCGATTGGCCGCGCATGTAAATCATGCCGTTGATGCTCGAGCACCCGCCCAATACCTTGCCTCGTGGGTAGCGCAGGCTGCGACCATTCAGGCCCGCAGCAGGTTCGGTTTGGTAGAGCCAATCGGTGCGCGGGTTGCCAATGCAATACAAATAGCCCACGGGGATGTGCACCCAGTGGTAATCGTCTTTGCGCCCCGCTTCGATCAACAACACCCGCTTGCTGCGATCGGCACTCAGGCGGTTGGCAAGCAGGCAGCCTGCGGTGCCCGCGCCAATGATGATGTAGTCAAAGGTGGTGTCGCTCACTTCGATGTCGGCATCACAAACTCAGCACCCTTGCCAATGCTCTCGGGCCAGCGCTGCATGATGGACTTTTGCTTGGTGTAAAAACGCACGCCCTCTTCGCCGTAGGCGTGCATGTCGCCAAACAAAGAACGCTTCCAGCCGCCAAAGCCATGCCAAGCCATGGGCACCGGAATAGGCACATTGATGCCGACCATGCCAACCTGGATGCGCCGCGAAAACTCACGCGCCACATTGCCGTCGCGGGTGAAGCACGACACGCCATTGCCAAACTCGTGGTCGTTGATGATTTGCACC
Source organism: Betaproteobacteria bacterium (assembly GCA_009927495.1). Taxonomy (GTDB): domain Bacteria; phylum Pseudomonadota; class Gammaproteobacteria; order Burkholderiales; family Burkholderiaceae_C; genus Limnohabitans. Next base: position 4,212 of record RFMX01000219.1, on the reverse strand, counting down.
GCGGTGGCGAAGTCGGGCACCCGTACACAGGCCAGCACCGGGCCGAAGATTTCTTCTTGGTAAATCCGCATGTCGGTGGTCACGTGGTCAAACAGCGTGCCCCCCATCCAAAAGCCTTTGTCGCAACCCTCACCCGCGGCTGCGCCTTTGAAACCACGGCCATCGACCAGCAGCTTTGCGCCTTCTTTTTCGCCTTGGGCGATGAAGCCGGTGATGCGGTCGTGCGCCGCTTGGGTGACGATGGGGCCCATCTCGGCTGCGAGGTTTTCGCCGTTGAGCACTTTCAAGGTTTTGGTGCGCTCGATGAGTTTGGGGATAACCTTGTCAGCCACATCGCCTACGAACACCGCCACGGAAATGGCCATGCAGCGCTCACCGGCCGAGCCATAGGCGCTGCCAATCAAGGCATCGACCACCTGGTCGAGGTCGGCATCGGGCATGACCACCATGTGGTTTTTCGCGCCGCCCAAAGCCTGCACCCGCTTGCCGTGGTGTGCACCTGTTTCATAGATGTAGTTGGCAATCGGTGTCGAGCCGACAAAGCTCACGGCTTTCACATCGGGGTGCACCAAGAGCGCGTCCACCGCTTCTTTGTCGCCTTGCACCACATTGAACACACCATCGGGCAAACCGGCCTGTTTCAGCAAGTCGGCCATCATCAAAGCAGGCGTGGGATCGATGGGGCTGGGCTTCAACACAAAGGTGTTGCCCGCCGCAATGGCGACCGGGAACATCCACATGGGCACCATCACGGGGAAGTTGAACGGCGTGATGCCGGCGACCACTCCCAAGGGCTGGCGCACGGTCCAGTTGTCGATGCCGGTGGAGACTTGCTCGGTGTAGTCGCCTTTCAAGAGCTGGGGAATGCCGCAGGCAAATTCCACGATGTCGATGCCTCGCGCCACCTCGCCTTGCGCGTCGGTGAACACCTTGCCGTGCTCGGCGGTGATGGCATGGGCCAAGGCGTCTTTGTGCTGGTGCAGGAGCTCTAAAAACTTGAACATCACACGGGCGCGGCGCAAGGGCGGCGCATCGGCCCAGGCGGGAAATGCGGCTTGCGCGGCAGCCACTGCTTTGTTCACATCGGCGTTATTGGCCAAACCCACTTCTGCGGTCACCGTGCCTGTCGCGGGGTTGGTCACGGGTTGGCTTCGGCCTGAGGTGCCTGCGTGGCGTGCGCCATGGATGTAATGACCAATATATTGTGTACTCATGCGTGTCTCTTGTTGTGTCAACGACGATTATGGCTCGCAGCCAGATCAGGGCGGTGCGAGTCGCGGGTCGGCAGCAGCCGATGTTGTGTAAGCATGGAGGCAAGGCCGAGCCCGCGGCACGCGCCGACAAAGGGTTTACTTCGCTACGCTCGCAATGACATCACAGTGCAATGACATCATTTCGCCATGAAGTGAGATTGCTTCAGCCTAAAGGCCCCGCAATGACGGGTTGAATTCCATGACCATCAGGCACTTTCAGGGGGCGCAGGATGGCGGCGTCTGAACATGCCCCAGCCTTCCATGTGCAACACCTTGTCGCCATGCTGGTTGAACATTTCCCACAGGTTGCGGGTCATGCCCACATCGGGTCGACGCCCCATAGGTTTGGTCTCCAGCACGGTGGTTTGTAAGCGCAAGGTGTCATTGGGGTAGACCGGTTTTTTCCACTGAATGCTCTCCAAACCAGGCGAACCCAGGCTAGAGGTTTGCTGCAAAAAATTGGTCACCATCAAGCGCATGGCCATGGAACAGGTGTGCCAACCGCTGGCGCACAAACCACCAAATACCGATGCCTCGCCTGCTGCGTCGTCCAAATGAAAGGGTTGCGGGTCAAACTGGCTGGCAAAGGCGATGATGTCTTCACGGCTGGGCGAGATGGTGCCCAGATCTCGCACTTGACCCACCGCCATGTCTTCCCAAAAGTAGGTGATATCAGCCATCAGCGGCCGCCGCCCACGTCGATGTTGGAGCCAGTGACATAGCCTGCTGCGTCACTCAGCAACCACACGATGGCCTCGGCGACTTCCTTGGCGGTACCGGGGCGCTGCATGGGTACGAGGTGGGCCAGTTGGTTGGCTCTGTCAGGAAGACCGCCGCTGGCATGGATGTCGGTCAAGATCAGGCCTGGGCGAACCGCGTTCACGCGTATGCCCTCAGCGGCGACCTCTTTGGCCAGCCCAACGGTGAAGGTGTCAATCGCGCCCTTGCTGGCGGCGTAATCGACATACTGGCCCGGCGCGCCCATTTTGGCTGCTGCGCTGCTGAGGTTGACGATGCTGCCACCCGCGCCGCCATGCGCGGTGCTCATGCGCAACACGGCTTGCTTGGCGCAAGCGAACGAACCCAAGACATTGATACGCATCATGCGCTCCAAACGCTCCCACGAGGTGGTGTCAACCCGCGCAGGCACATCCAGCACCCCCGCGTTGTTGACCAAGCCGCCCAACGCCCCCATCTCTTTGTCCACGCTTTGAAACAAGCGCTCGATGTCAGCCTCAATGCCCACATCGGCCTGGAAAGCTTGCGCCTGCCCGCCCGATGCGCGGATTTCTTGCACCACACGGTCTGCAGCTTGGGCGTCCCGGGTGTAGTTGACCGCCACAGCCCAACCTTGTTGGGCCGCCAACAAGGCGGTGGCGGCGCCGATACCGCGGCTGGCACCGGTGATGAGTAGGACGCGTGACATAACGGGGGTCTCCGAGGTGATGAAGGGTGCTTGTCCAAAATAGTAGGATGGCGACCCTGTTTGGTGTTTTGCCAAACGGAAAAAGATAACACGATTGGAGACACCTCTTGAGCCTCGTCATCGATTACTACCTGGCCCCGCAAAGCCCGTGGACGTATTTTGGCCATGCCCGCTTGGTGCAAATGGCCAAGCAAGCGGGGGCCAATGTGCGCATCATGCCCGTCGATTTGGGGGGCCAAATTTTCCCGGCTACTGGCGGCCTCCCCGTCGGCCAACGCCCGCCGCAACGCCAAGCCTACCGCTTGGTGGAATTGCAGCGCTTTAGCCATTTCTTGCAAATGCCCTTTAACTTAAAGCCCAAGTTTTTCCCGGTAGCGGGTGACGATGCGGCGCGCATGATCATCGCGGTCGACCAGCATGATGGGGTGGACGCCGCCATGAAAGTGTGTGGCGCGGTGTTGGCTGCGGTGTGGGTGCAAGAGCGCGATATTGCGGATGCCAGCGTGTTGCAAGCCATTTTGCAAGAGCAGGGCATTGCTGCTGACCGCTGGCAGACTGCACTGACGCCTGCCGCCCAAGATGCCTACATGGCCTACACCCGCCAAGCCATGGATGCCGGCGTGTTTGGTGCGCCCAGCTATGTGGTGGATGGCGAAATTTTCTGGGGCCAAGACCGATTGGAATTTTTACAACGTCGCTTGCAAGCGGCTTGATCAAGGAGCCTCAGATGGGATATTTCGTCCAATTACGTGCCGCGGATGGCTTTGAGTCACAGGCCTATATTGCCCAGCCCAAGACCGAGCCACGCGGTGCGATTGTGGTGTTGCCAGAAATCTTTGGCGTTAACAGCCATATTCGCAACATCGCCGATGGCTTTGCGTTCGTCGGCTTTTTGGCGATTGCGCCAGCCACGTTTTCACGCGTGAAAAAAGACGTGGACTTGGGTTACACCGCACCTGATGTTGAAATTGGCCGCGCTTTGAAAAACCTCTCTGAAGGCTTGCCCCCGCCTGGCGTGATGGCCGATGTGCAAGCAGCCATCAGCCACGCTTCGCTGGCCACCAAAGGCAAAGTGGGTGTGGTGGGTTACTGCTGGGGCGGTTTGCTGAGTTGGCGAGCCGCCACCCAGTTGGCCCATGTCAAAGCGGCGGTGACCTACTATGGCGGTGGCATGACCTTGGAGCCAGAGCTTCACAAAAAACCGCTGTGTCCCACGCTCTCGCACTTCGGCGCCAAGGACGGCTTGATTCCCTTAATCACGGTGCAGGCCTTCAAGCAGGCCCAGCCGAATGTTGAGGTGCATGAGTACGACGCAGACCATGGTTTCAATTGCGACCAGCGCGGCTCTTACAACGCTGCCGCGGCAGATTTGGCGCTAGAGCGCACCCTGGGCTTTTTCATCAAGCACCTCGAGGGTTAAGCGGCTTTTAAGCGTCGCGCAATTTTTCAGCCGCTGCGATGGCAAAGTAAGTCAACACGCCATCTGCACCGGCGCGCTTGAACGCCAACAGGCTCTCCATCATCACCGCGTCG
>RFMX01000442.1 GCA_009927495.1 Betaproteobacteria bacterium | reverse complement strand
AGCCCATATGGTGGACGTTGGTCCCAAAACCAGCACCCACCGTATTGCGGTAGCCACCGGCGACATCCACATGTTGCCCGCCACACTGGCATTGATTGAGAGCGGTAACGCCAAAAAAGGCGATGTGATTGGCATTGCGCGAATTGCTGGCATTCAAGCCGCCAAAAAAACCAGCGACCTCATTCCCCTTTGCCACCCGCTGGCCCTGACCCGCGTGGCGCTGGACTTTGAGTTGTGGCAAGACCCACCCAGAGTCAGCTGCACCGCCACTGTTGAAACCCACGGCCAAACTGGCGTGGAGATGGAAGCCCTAACCGCGGTCAACGTGGCCCTGCTAACCGTCTATGACATGTGCAAAGCGGTGGACCGTGGCATGACCATCACGGGTGTGAAGTTGCTGGAGAAGCATGGCGGGAAGAGCGGGAGTTTTGTGGCTCCTCCTCAGCAGGGTTAACCTAAGTTAACGCCATGCTTCATGGTTATGCATTGCCATTTTTCAGAACACTTCGTCATGGGCTCTTGCCAGCCATCCTTGCGTCTCTTATCGCTCACAGTGTTTTATTAACGTTGGAAATGCGTTCTTTGCCTCCTCCCTTGAAATCTTCGGGAGCCGGTTCCAGACCTTTGTTTTTGTCGTCACGCCAAGCATTTTCTCTGGAGAAGGGCTTGGCCAGCCCCGCACAAGCGCCAGCCCAAGCAACAAAAGATGTGCCAAAGACATCTGTCCTTGCAGAGACGGCTGAAGCACCAACGCCTGCACCAGCATCTCAGGCGCAGAGCCTGCCTGCACCGGCTGAGCTCAAAACAGATGCGTCGGGGTCGGTTTTGCCCTCTTTGCTGAGTGAGCCTATTTTTCCAGGCGGCTCACCCAACAGAGGCAAATGGGGGCAACGATCTGGCCCTGCGGCAAATCAAGGTCAACAACAGAGCAATCGAGGCCCTGCTTTTGTGGTTCCTTTTTTGCAATCGATGTCCGCACAGTTGGACCCCAATGCCAGCTGTGATGTCAAAGTCTCAGATGCTTGGACCAGTGCGCTGGTTTCTTGCACAGACAGACAATTTCATTCTTTGATTGCAGGCTATTTATCGCAGCAACTTCAAATGGTGAATTCACTGCCTGATGCTGGCTATTGTTTCCAAGTGAAACAAGGTGAATTCAACACCTTATCCTGCAACTGAATTACCCATAACAAACGGCCCCGAAGGGCCGTGTAAAAAATCTCCGCAAAACTTAACGAAGTTTCACGCCATTTTGAATGGTCACAGGTGTGGTTCTGAAATTGAGCGGTGGGCTGCCAATGTCAGTCATGCTGGCTTTGTAGTAAGTGTCGACATTGATGGGTTGCGCGGTTCCTGTAGGCAAGGTCACAGAACAATCAGCAGCCGTTCCTGCGCCCTTTTTGTTGTACCACTCGCCAGAACCTTGGGGCAATACCAAATATGCTTTGCTCGAATCTGAAACTTTGGTGACACGGTCCGTGGTGCTGTTGGCATTCACAGGGCTGGTGGTCAAGTTGAATTTGTTTAACCACTGTCTGTCGATGGTGTTGTCGTTGCAATCTACCGTTACGGTGTAGTCATCTGCGGACACACAACGGTTGGGTATGCCCCATAACTGACCAGGACCGTTGTAGTTGAGAATTATTTTTGATCCCTCGGTGCAGTCGGCTCTGCCGGCTGGGCAGGTGTACTTGACCATGATGGGATCTTCTAGGGTAGGTGCGACACCATTAATCTTGACTGTCCATTGTTTTTCCCAATGATGCTCCCCAGAGCGCCAATAGTAGTATTGATCGATGCTATTTTCGTAATCCCAACCACACAGCCAGTTTGAATTCCAACTGCAACGACTGGCCAACACAACATCATTCAAAGGGGTGGTGACCAAGGCCCCTGAATAAATGGATTTATTGACCAAGTTTCGGTTGTAAGTGGTTTTCAGGGCGCCACCAATTTCAATAGCTGACGCCGAGTTGACGGTTGTGTTGAAAAGTTTGCGCTGATCTGGATCGTAGGTGTATTGAAAAGCCTTACCTGTTTCATAGTAACTCCCATTATTTTTGGGCGTCATGCTATTCACAAGGCCAGATGGATTGTTGGCATTCAGGCTAACAATGTCAGAGGAGCTTGCATTCCACATAGGGCAATTGGCCACACACGTTAAAGTTTGACCTCTTAACGCCTCAAGTTCTGTTTCCGATGCTCGGGTTTCCATTCGGTAAGTCACAACGCTGGCATTTGTCAAACCAGACCAGTTGGGAATCGTCGTGGTTTGACTGGCATCCCATGGTGCTGGACCAGTGGTTTTGGGAGCCCTGACAACATAAGACACGCCGGGACCGTTCAAATACATGGAGTCCCAGTTTGTCGGAATGGTTACGTTTGATGAGTCGCTTTCAAGTTTAAATCGCAAAGCTGTTTTATCCCAGAATACGCGTTTTTCGTTGTTATCCATCCAAACAGAAAAGGTCATTCCAGCCAATTCTTCCAGCGTTGTCTTTATCTTTCTAACTTTCCACATGCCTCCGTTGTTGGCAGTGACGGTGGCGCTCTTGGTGGTTGCGCCATCTTCTAGCGTGATACTCGCTGTTTTGTCTGACTTCGCATAGATTTCTGTCAGGGCAGCATCAGGTAACCAAAAATTGTTTCCTCCATAGTTACCTCGGTAATCACCATAGCGTATTTGATAGTTTGAGTTTGCTCCCACAAGCAAACCTGTCGAGGCATCGTAAAGGTTGTAGTTCCACGTATTGAACTTTGAACTGTTACGGTTAAAACAAATCGGGGCTGTCGTCACGCCCTTGAAGGTTTGTTGTCGCAAAATTTCGTTTTGATTCGCCGCAACAACGAAGGTTGCTGGCATGTCTTTGCCGTCGGAATTTGACCAAATGGAACTTTGCGTCCAACCGGAGAGTGTGACGTTAGAGCCTGTGCCTGTGCGGGTCAGATTAGTCCAGTTCTCTTGCTCTCCACTGCCCCAGTTTGCCCGTTCAGCATGAATAATTTTGTAGCCGTTGGAGATGGTCTCTGGTTTCATGAAACCGTAGAACATGGGAGTATTGCTTAAGATATTGCCAGCGTCGTCGGTTGTGAGGCCTTTGAAATACATTTCAGAGAAGCCAATATCAGACCCTGAACGATTCAAAGGAAAAATGAACCGAGCGCGAATTTCTTTCTTTTGTTTATCAGTGTCGACATCTTTGTTATAAGGAATCCAAAGCTTCACATCTAAATTTGTGCCATCCGATGTAGAGTTCATCACAAAATATTCATACATAGTTCCTGTGCTTGCACCTGAAGAATCTGATGAAGTAGAGGGTGTAGAGTTTTTTTCGCAGCTACCTAGAGTAACAGTTGCAAGATAGGGACCTTTATTGATTTGGGTTCCCAAATCTGCACCTGTGGCCTTGATCAAGCATAAAACCATGCTTGCAAACTCAACACCTTCAACAGATCGCTCTTGCAGCCAGTTGTAATTGTCTGGGTTGGCCTTGAGTTTGTTCAAGGCATAGGTATAGGTTTCGGTTGTATCTGCTGAATAAGCAAACAAAGGCAGCGAGAACAGCGCAGCCAAAAGTCCTTTTGCGATTGATTTCATGAACACCTCTACTAGTTCGTATTTGCTGTGGGGAGAATCGTGACCGTCGAAGGAATGTTTCCAACCCGTCCATCTGCGCCAGTCGTTAAGGTGACTTCGCCACCCCCACCGCCACCGCCGCCGCCACAGGCGGTTAATGCCAATAAGGCGAGCAAAGAAATAATTCGATGTTTCATAACGACTCTCTTGAGAATAAATCTGATAAATGGATTTTTGTCTGTGTCTTCGACAAACACAATACCCTATAAGTTTAATAATTTATGATTTGGTGCTGTAAATTAATACCAAGTAATGTTTGTATGCCTATGTAGGCATTGTTTACATAGCAAACAATGGCGCTAATCTCGCCAATACTTCATCCAGCAACGGCATAGGCAAAGCCTCTAACCTGCGCCCGTGTCTGGCATCTATATCCAGCACTTGCGGTTGATCACACCTCACAAGGCCTTGGGTTTTGATGCCGCTGATGGGCACTGCAAAACCATTGCGCTTGGCAAACTCCCCCCCTGTGGTGATGGGGCAAATAACGGGGAGTCGTGTGGATTGGTTAAAAGCCGTGGGCGAAACAATCAACACGGGTCGACTGCCCTGCTGCTCGCGACCTAGCGCAGGTTCAAGCGATACCAAATAGATATCGCCTCGGTTCATATCAGCTCTCGGCCGACCGGCGGCGCATCAACCCATTCACGCTCTTGGCTGGTTTGGTCTTGTGTGAAGTCGGACTCCGCCAACAAGGCTTGCAGTGTGTACTGTGGTTTAGGTTGGGGATCGATGACCAAGCGGCCATCGGCGACAGCAATTCCAACGGTAGCCCCTACCTTGAGTTGAAGGACATCCAATAAAGCAGGCGGAAGCGCCATCATCACCGAGCCGCCTACTTTGCGTAAATTCGTGGTGTGCATACAACCTACTGGCAACTTGAAAGTTATATTTCAGTATAACTCTAGGCCAACTAGCGACACTCCGCTGGGGCGTACTTGGCCTCTAAGGTGGCTGCACTGGCAACCGTCAATCCGCTGGGTGCCGCGGCACCCTTGGCCAAGCAGCGCCAGGCGACCGCGCCTTGCTCTGGGGCGGTGTAGTCTGTGGTTGCATTCGGCAAAGCTGTGGCAGCGGCGGCAGAGCCGGTGAACGGCACCAACAGCAAACTGCCATTACCCGCCGCTTTGCTGGTGGTGATGGTGATGACGCCTGTTTGGGGGGCGATGCTGATGCTGGAAAGGTTGGCTGTGGCCGAGGGCGAGGTGTAGCCAGCCGCGTAGCCTTGCTCGGAGGCGGCACCTGAGCTCAGGACATCCAACACTTGGTTTTTGGCAACACCCGCCAAAGACAGGCCTTCGCTGACGCGAGCCCGAACGCTGTAGTCTTGGTAAGCAGGCACCGCAAAGGATGCCAAGATGCCGATGATGGCAATGACCACCATCAGCTCTATGAGGGTGAAACCTGTTTGTGAAGGTTGAGGTTTAGGTTGCATCAAAGCTCCTTGGGGTTATGTGGTGCGCCCATTGTGCAAGCCGCTTTCATGTGCGCAAGAAGTGGCAGCTTCAAAAAAACCAAGCGCAGCTCGCGCCTCCCTTGTGTAAAGCGCTTAGGGAGGCAGGTCGCGCTTCATCTCTTGTTTAGAGCGGTGCTTGTGTACCCACTTGGCCGCCACCACCACGCTGACAGCGCCTACCCCACCCACACCGTAATAAAGCCCTGCAAATACTTTGCCGTGCTCATTCAACATGAAAGGCAGGTATTCCAACAAACCGGGATCGGTCACCGCCATGGTGCCGGCAATCCAACCCATCAACATGCCGCCCAAGGTGATCACCCATGGGAAGCGGTCCATCAAGCGAATCACAAAAGTACTGCCCCAGACCACCACCGGAATACTGACCAGCAAACCAAACACCACCAGCGCCATCTTGTGGTCGCCGCCACCAGCCTCGGCGGCCGCGGTGACGCCAATGACGTTGTCCACGCTCATGACCAAATCTGCCAGCACAATGGTTTTGATCGCACCCCAGAGTTTTTCACTGGCGTCGACTTCGTGTCCGTCATCTTCCTCGGTGAGAAGCTTGACACCAATCCACAGCAACAAAGCCGCGCCAAACAGTTTGAGGAAGGGAATGCCCAGCAGGGTGAGCGCCACGCCGATCAAGGCGATGCGGATCACAATCGCGCCCATGGTGCCCCAAAAAATACCTTGGCGGCGCTGGTGCTCGGGCAGGCCTCGGCAAGCCAAGGCGATCACGATGGCGTTGTCGCCACCGAGCAAGATGTCGATGAGGATGATTTGACCGACCGCCAGCCAAAACGCCGGGTCTTGGAGTAATTCCATTT
>RFMX01000222.1 GCA_009927495.1 Betaproteobacteria bacterium | reverse complement strand
ATTACCGGTGCCAGATGCTCGGCTGGAAAGCACCGCATGGTTGTAGTCACCGATATAGCGTTTGCGCACCAACAAGCTGGGGAAATAGCGCAAAGCGTCTTCGCTGTCAGTGGCGTTGATCGATTTTTCGATTTGCTCCTTGGTGATGCCCTCCATGGTGGTGGGTATCTGGGTGGGCAAAGAAGTGGGCTGACCCGAGGTCACCGTCACCACGCCTAAGGATTTCTCTTGTGCCATGGCTGCCAATGGCAGCAGGCACACACTTGCATACATCATGTTTTTGAAATTCATCACAACCCCGAAAAGAAAACCAACCGCCGGGCTGACACAGGTCAGGCCTAGCGGAAACAGCTGTCGATCAGAGTTGGGCGGGAGGTCCGCGAGAGGGCAGTGGCGGCGCGGTGGCCGATGCAATATGCGCCGCTGCAACAGGCTGCAGGGCATGGGAGAGAGGCGATGGTTGAACCCATGACACCACGCAAGGCGCAGGCGGCAAAGCCACAGGCATACACAAGGCGCAGTCATCTGTGCGTGGCTGGGTGCGTTGCTGTCTGTGCCGTCAACAGCCACCAGTTTGACCATGCCGCCGCTGGTACACACCAGCTCGGTGGCCTTGGGCGCCACCAAGGAAGACGCCATGGCCACGCCCAAAGACAAAGCAAACCACACCAGCACGAAGCGTGTGAGGTGGCGCAGTTGTCTGAAGGCTTGCATGGCGGAAATTGTAAACAGTGCGTGGTTCAGCCGAAGTTAGGGGGGCGTTTGCCCTTGAGCGAGGCCACGCCTTCGCGCACATCGGGGCCGCCAAAGCCCATGAACTCCAGGGCCAGCGAGGTGTCAAACGCAGGGCCGGCTTGGCGCAGCCAATTGTTCAAGGAATACTTGGTCCAGCGGATGGCGCTTTGGCTGCCCGCCGCCAATTTGTCAGCCACCTCGTAGGCCTTGGTCAGCAACTGCGCGTCTTCCACGCACAAGGACACCAAGCCAATGCGTTCGGCCTCTTCGCCGCTGACCGGCTCGCACAGCATGAGGTAGTACTTGGCTTTGGCCATGCCGCACAACAGCGGCCAGATGATGGCCGCATGGTCACCGGCTGCCACGCCCAAGCGGGTGTGACCATCGACGATCTTGGCGCTTTTGGCGGCGATGGAGATGTCGGCCAACAAGCCCGCCACCAAACCTGCACCCACTGCTGGGCCATGCATGGCGCTGACGATGGGTTTGTCGCAGTTGATGACGTTGTAGACCAAGTCCCGTGCTTCCTTCCACACCCGTGTGCGCACCTCGAAGTCCTCGGCCATGTCTTGTACCAAATTCAAGTCGCCACCGCCCGAAAAACCCATGCCCTCGCCGCGCAACACCGCGCAACGCACGCTGTCGTCCCGCCCCACGTCGCGCCATATGTCGCACAGTTCTTCGTGACCGTCGTGGCCTGCGGTGGGCAGTTTGCCATTGGCGGCTTTCATTTGGATGTCCAGCACGCTGTCATGCGGGCCACGGCGGGTGATGGAGAGGGTGGTGTAGGTGCTGTAGTCGATGGATTTCATGGTTCTGTGACTCAACGGGCGAGCGGCGCGATGGTTTGGTCAATGGCGCCAAACACGCTTTGACCATCCCGCCCTTTCATTTCGATGCGCACCGTGTCACCGAACTGCATGAAGTCGGTGCTGGCTTTGCCGTCCAAAATGGTTTCGATGGCGCGTTTTTCGGCGATGCAGCTGTAGCCCTTGGGCCAGTCTTTGCGGCCATCGACCTCGACCGCTTTGTTGCTGACGGTGCCGCTGCCAATGATGCTGCCAGCGCGCACATGGCGGGTTTTGCACAAATGGGCAATCAACTGGCCAAAGTGGAAGGTCATTTCGGGACCGGCTTCGCACATGCCCACCCGCTTGCCGTTCCAGTCCACATGCATGCTCAGGTGCAAACGGCCTTGCTCCCACGCGTCACCCAATTCATCCAAGGTAACCGCCACGGGACTGAACGCGGTGGCGGGCTTGCCTTGCAAAAAGCCAAAGTTCTTGGCCAGCTCGTTGGGGATGAGGCGGCGCAGCGACACGTCGTTGGCAATCATCACCAAACGGATGCTGTCCAAGGCTTGCTCGGGCGACACCTGCATAAGCACGTCGCCAGTGATGACCGCCACCTCGGCTTCGAAGTCGATGCCGAAATCGGTGCTGGGGCAGACCACATCGTCGCAAGGACCTAAAAAAACATCGCTGCCACCTTGGTACATCAAGGGGTCTTCGTAAAAATTGGCAGGCACTTCGCTGTTGCGCGAGGCGCGGACCAACTCCACATGGTTCATATAAGCAGAGCCATCAGCCCATTGGAAGGCACGCGGCAAGGGTGCCATGCACAACTTGGGGTCAAAGGGAAACGCATGTCGGGCTTTGCCTTGGTTCAAGGTCTGCGACAGGTCTTCCAACTGGGGCGAGAGGAAGTTCCAGTCATCCAAGACCTGCTGCAATTTGGTGGCAATACCACTCGCATAATGGGCAGTGGTTAAATCACGCGACACCACCACCAGTTGCCCATCGCGGGACCCGTCTTTGTAAGTAGCCAGTTTCATGCAAGCATTCTATCCAGCGTCACCTATGACAAGCCCTTGGGTCTGGGGCTTGGTGGTGTTGGTGCTCGTCTTGCATTTGCTGGGTTTGCAAACCCTCTCCACGCTGAGTGCGCGCGATACGCCCTTGGCTGCGCCCGTCGTGCACCTGCGCTTGTCTGCGCCACCCCCTAGCGCTTCTGTGGACCTCAAGCCCTTGCCCCCTGTCACCGCCCTTAAGCAAACACCCGTGGCAAAGGTGGTCGCGCCGCCATCCGCCAATTCGGGTGCCACAGCGCGTTTGGCAACAGCCGACAAGCCAGAAGATGCGCCCAGTACGGCAACACCTGTTTCAGAACCTGTGGAAGCCGCAACCGCACCAGCCATCGAAAAAGTCTTACCTGCAGAAACTTTGCCTGAGCCCGTGTTGCCGCCACCGCTTGAAACACCTGCCGCACCTACGTCGCCAAGCGCCAGCAACCCAGCCCCGACCCCTGCCCTACCGCCTTGGTTGGCGCAGGCCAAGTTTGTCTGGCCAGCGCCTGTTTTGCTGAACTACGAATTAAGCGGCACCTCCAAAGGCGTGCGCTATACCGCCAGTGCCAGCATCAGCTGGAAGCAGCAAGACAACAGCTACCAACTGCGCCATGACATCCAAGCGTTTTTGTTTGGCAAGCGCAGCCAAACCAGCGCAGGACAAATGGGTGCCACGGGTTTGCTGCCCACACGCTTTGGCGACCAGTTTCGCCAAGAACAAGCCGCACACTTTGACCGTGCCAAGGGTTTGCTGATTTACAGCGCCAACACGCCCAGCCAGGTCATAGAGGAAGGCGCACAAGACCGCGTCAGCTTGTTTGTGCAACTGGCGGCCGCCATGGCGGGTACGCCCGATTTGCGAAGCCTTGGGCAAACACTCAGCTTTCAAGTGGTGTCGGCCAAGCAAGCCGAGATTTGGAAATTTGCGGTGCTGGGCGAGGAAAAAATCACCACGCCTTTGGGTGACTTGGACAGCTTGAAGCTGCACAGGGTGCCGCGCAACGAATACGACCAAAAAATCGATATGTGGCTCAGCCCCGCCCATGGCTATTTGCCTGCTCGCCTGCGCATCACCCAAGCCAATGGCGATGTGATCGAAGAAACCCTGAAATCGGCGGGCACGCCCTGAGCAGGCCTAGACAGTTACAGTAGCGGTTTTGAGTTGTCTGTAGACCGATGAACGCTGTCACCTCTGCTGAAAAAGCCTCTCTCACGCTTGCCGCTTTACGCCAAGTGCTGCCCGCCCACGCGGTGCTGTCCTCCAGCGAAAACACCACGCCTTATGAGTGCGATGGCCTGACCGCTTACCGCCAACGCCCCATGTGCGTGGTGCTGCCCGAAACCGAAGCCCAAGTGCAGGCCGTGCTGCGCACCTGTCAGCGCTTGGGTGTGCCGGTGGTGGCGCGTGGTGCGGGCACCGGTTTGTCGGGCGGGGCCATGCCCCACCCCAAGGCGTCACCTTGTCCTGGCCAAGTTCAACCAAATTTTGAAAATGGATGCGCACAGCCGAACCGCGGTGGTGCAGTGCGGTGTGCGCAACTTGGCCATCAGCGAGGCCGCCGCGCCTTTGGGCCTTTACTACGCGCCCGATCCATCGAGCCAAATCGCTTGCACCATTGGTGGCAATGTGGCGGAAAACTCGGGCGGTGTGCATTGCCTGAAATACGGCCTCACCCTGCACAATGTGCTGAAGGTGAAGGGTTTCACCATGGACGGTGAGCCCATCGAATTTGGCGGCGACGCGCTGGACGCGCCTGGCTTGGACCTGCTGCCCCTGGTGGTCGGCTC
>RFMX01000108.1 GCA_009927495.1 Betaproteobacteria bacterium | reverse complement strand
TAACTTGTCGTTCTTCTTCAGCAACGGCATGGACCCCGAGTACACCGTCATGGGGCGCGTGGCCCGCCGCATTTGGGCGGTGACCATGAAAGAAAAATACGGCGCTAACGAGCGCAGCCAAAAGCTGAAATACCACATCCAAACTTCGGGTCGCTCGTTGCACGCGCAAGAAATTCAGTTCAACGACATCCGCACCACGCTGCAAGCCCTGATTGCCATTTACGACAACTGCAACAGCTTGCACACCAACGCCTTCGACGAAGCCATCACCACGCCCACCGAAGATTCGGTGCGACGCGCCATGGCGATCCAGCTCATCATCAACCGCGAATGGGGTTTGGCGAAAAACGAAAACCCGTCACAAGGCGCGTTCATCATCGAAGAGCTGACCCAACTGGTGGAAGAAGCGGTGCTCTCCGAATTCGTCTCCATTGCCGAACGCGGTGGCGTGTTGGGCGCCATGGAAACTGGCTACCAGCGCGGCAAGATCCAAGACGAGTCCATGCACTACGAGATGCTCAAGCACACGGGTGAGTTGCCCATCATTGGTGTGAATACCTTCAAGTCACCGCATGCCAATGAGGTGCCACAAACCATTGAGCTCGCCCGCTCGACCGATGACGAAAAGCAAAGTCAGTTGAAGCGCTTGAGCGACTTCCACGCCCTGCATGCACAAGAGGCCCAAGCGCAATTGGCCCGCTTGCAACAAGCGGTGTTGGACAACGCCAATGTGTTCGAGGTGCTGATGGACGCGGTGCGGTGCTGCTCGCTCGGCCAAGTCACTAAGACCTTGTTCGAGGTGGGTGGTCAGTACCGGCGCAATATGTAAACCGCAATAGCGATAGCATCTGCCTCCATGCGAATAGGTTTGTACCAAGAAAAAATCATCTGGCTGGCCCTGTGTGCGCCGCTTTTTGCGCTGACACATTTGGCCAATTCGTGGTTGTTTGATCACATAGCTGTCTCCAACCATATCAGCTGGATTTACTTGCCCGCTTTTTTGCGCGTGGCCTATGTGTTGATTTTGGGTCCCATCTGGGGCTTTGCGGCCATTTTTGTTGGCAGCAGCTTATTGGGTGCCAATTTTGAGGAGAACCTGCTGCAAGCTTGCCTCAATGCAGGGGCTTCTGCGGTCAGCCCATTATTGGCCCTTGGATTGTTTAAGTTGCTTAAAGAACGTCAACTGCGCATCGCACAGCCCAGCGATTTGGTGCAAATGTGTTTGCTTTACGCCTTGCTCAATGCGGTGGTTCATCACTTTATTTGGGCTTACCAGCAGCCCGAGCAACTGCTGTCTGTCAGTCAATTGCCCATCATGATCGTGGGCGACTTGGTAGGTGCTTTGCTGGGTGCGTTCCTCTTTACCTTGCTGATGCGCCGCTCTGGTTTATATCCACTGATCGAGCGTCTGTCCAAAGACAAGCCAGGGTCGCCGCCTTAAACGCCACCGCGCTTGCTGCGGGATAAATCCACCCCAAGTTGTTTGAGCTTGCGGTATAAATGGGTGCGCTCCAAACCGGTTTTCTCGGCTACACGGGTCATCGAACCGCCTTCTTGAGCCAAATGAAATTCAAAATAGGCTTTTTCAAAAGTATCGCGTGCTTCGCGCAAGGGCTGCGACAAATCAAAGTTTTGCACCGAGGCCGGTAAACGAGATGCAGCTGGTTGCGCCTGCACCATGACCGAAGACGTCAAGGGCTGCGACACCGGCTGGCTGGGCACCACACCCAAGATGGGTCGCTCTGGCAGGATAGGTTTTCTGGCCAAGCCTTGGTCCACGGCTTTGAGCAGTTTTTGCATGGTGATGGGTTTTTCTAAAAACGCCAACGCCCCTATGCGGGTAGCCTGCACTGCAGTTTCGATGGTGGCATGACCACTCATCATGATGACCGGCATGTTCAGCAAGCCCGTAGAGGCCCACTCTTTGAGTAAGGTCACGCCATCGGTGTCTGGCATCCAAATATCGAGCAACACCAAATCGGGACGGGCGGCGGCGCGTGCATTGCGCGCTTGCGCTGCGTTTTCCGCCAACTCCACTTGATGGCCTTCGTCGTTCAAAATTTCAAACAGCAAATCGCGTATGCCGAGTTCGTCGTCAACCACCAAAATTGTTGCCATATTGCTTATCAGGTCAGGTTAGCTTGCAGGGTTTGCGATGCGAAATGATAACGATACTTGAGCCCCGACTGTTTCGTCCCCCTCCAGTCGGTTTTTGATCTCGATACGAGCTTGGTGTTCATCGGCAATTTTCTTCACAACCGCCAAACCCAAACCTGTGCCACCGGCTTTGGTGGTGACATAGGGCTCAAAGGCTCGTTGCAACACCGACTCGCTAAACCCGCTGCCATTGTCCACAATGCGCAAACGTACCCGCTGGCTGGATGTGGCTAGTTCGGTCCAGACATGAACCATGGGCTGAGTGCTTTGCGCACTGGCATCTTGTGCATTTTGAATCAAGTTATGCACGACCTGTCGCAACTGGGCTGCATCCCCTGACACAAGTGGTATGTCATGACTCAAATGCCAACTCACTGCTACCAAGGCATTGTCGTTATCGTAGAGAGGCATCATCTCTTGCAATAACTGGTTCAAATCCAAGGCTTGCAAACGCGCTTGCGGCAGTCGGCCAAAATCGCGAAACTCGTTGACCAAGCGTTGCAAAGCATCAACCTGATCCACGATGGTTTTCACCGATTTATGCAGCAAGGCCTGGTCTGTACCCGCCAATTTATCGGCCAATTTCATCTCTAAACGTTCTGCAGACAATTGAATAGGTGTGAGTGGGTTTTTGATCTCATGGGCCAGCCTTCGCGCCACTTCAGACCACGCCTGTGTGCGTTGGGCAGACACGATTTCTGTGATGTCATCAAACACCAAGAGCCACTCGCCTTGGGGCAGCACAGCACCTCGCGCCACCAGGGTGGTGTGCAGTTGTCGCTCCGGGCCAAACTCCACAAAAGTTTGTTGGGTTTTGGTGTCGATTTCAAACGACTGCTGCCAATGGTCAAGGCTGCGTTGTTGCTGCTCTGATGCAAAGTCGTGGAACTGCTCCATGACTTGCCTGCCAAACACCTGCAACCCCTCAATATCGCTTAAGGCTTTGCCTAGATGCACTGCCAAAGGCAATTGCAAAATACGCGTGGCCCCTGGGTTGATCGACAAAATATGCCCTTGTGTGTCGAGTAACACCACGCCTGCGGTAAGGTTGTCGAGCATGGTTTGCAAATGGCTGCGGGCCAAGTTGACTTGGGCCATGCTGTTTTCTACCGACCTGCGCGCCTGCGACAGTTGCTCGGTCATCTGCGCGAAGGCGCGGGTCAGACCGTCCAACTCGTCTTTGCCTTGCAACACAGCTCGCGGACTTAAATCACCCGCAGCAACATCGCGCACACCTTCAGCCAACAGCAACAAGGGTCGGGCGAGTTGATTGCCCAGCAGCACCGCCAACAACACCGCACCAAACACCGCCAAAAACAAACTCAAGGTCAGGGTGCCTATATACATGCGCTTCAAACCGTCGCGGGCCAATGCCCGCTCTTGGTATTGTCTGTTCGCGTCAAGAACCGCCATGGCATTGGCGACCAGCACAGGGGGCAGTTTTTTGACCACTTGCAACACGCGACCTTGGCGATCTAGCTGAAACCCCGTTCCGGTGATTTGTAGCAACAGTGTGATGCGCGGCTGGGCTTCAGTTTGGGGAAAGTTGTCGTCCAAGCCCTCGCTGCGCCAGCTGATCCCTTGGCTTCGCACCTGACGCCACTCGGCAGGCGTGGGCCGCTCGGGTTGCAGCTGATAGCGTTCTTGACTGGCGCTAGCCAAGATCTTGCCAGTGCTTTCCCACAAGGTGACTTCGTTGGCGTCAAGTTGGCTGCGGATTTTTTCAAGCACCAAAGGCAAAGATGCGTCAGAGGTACTTGCCACTTCTTGGCTGGCACTGCGCACACTTGCCGCCAATTCATTGGACAAGCTCTCTAAAGTTGATCGGCTTAAATTCAAACCGGCGTCTAGCGCGACTTCCACCTTGGTGTCAAACCAGACCTCGATTGAGCGGGTCACAAATTGGTAGGACACCGCATAGATCAATAGGCCAGGCAAGATACCAACCAAGGCAAAGATACTCGCCAACTTAACAAGCAAGCGACTGCCAAACTTGCCTTGCCGCAAGCGATAGAACAAGCGCACACCAAACCAAGCAATCACCGCCAACAACAAAGCGGCGAACACCATGTTCAAGCCAAACAAGAGACCGAAGTTTTGTTCGTAGGCTTCCCAACGCTGCGTGGCTTGTGTCAGCAAGAACAACAAGACCAGCGCCATGGACACCAGTATCGTCAGACCCACCACCAACCACCAACCGCGATGCCGTAATACGGCTGCTGGCGCCGCTGACTTCATTTAAAACTGTCTTCCTGCAGCTTCAAACTTTGGGTGTATTCCAATCCCGAACTGCCACCCAATACGCCAAATTGCAAAGGCTGGGGCAGTTGGCTGAGGTCCAGTTTGAATCGAAACTCCAAGCGCTGCTTGCTGGTCATATCAATCACGGATGTATCCGCTATGCGCCAGCGGGCAATGCGTTGAATGCTTTGCAAGGCCTCTGACAAACTTTCAAAGCTTTGACCAAACTCACACCCAATCCCGTGGATTGAATCGGCTGTGCAGACACGTAAACACGCCAACGCTTGGACAACGGTTGAAAGCTCAATCGCACAAAACGTTCTGTGCGGCTGACCAACTTGTCAGACCAGTACCAACGCTCGCGCATCACATCGGCTTGCAACACAAACCCAAGTGGCATCCCACGCGATAAAGCGTCTTCCAAGCTTTGGGGTAGCTCAAAACCTATACGTGTACTTAAGTAGATGCCGTCTTCGCTGCGCTGTAAAACTGTTTCTTCAAGCTGCACAGGGTTGTCAGCATGGGCCGGTCTGATGCCAAATGACAATAAAAGCAGCAACGCGCACATTAGCGCCTGTGCGCTTTGCTTGC
Source organism: Betaproteobacteria bacterium (assembly GCA_009927495.1). Taxonomy (GTDB): domain Bacteria; phylum Pseudomonadota; class Gammaproteobacteria; order Burkholderiales; family Burkholderiaceae_C; genus Limnohabitans. The sequence goes on along the minus strand of RFMX01000108.1, from coordinate 5,906 downwards.
ACAACTTCCAAGCATCAAACATCGGCATTGCGCTGTTCCAGCACCGCATAAAAAAATCCATCAAAGCTATTGACTGCATTGTCTAGGAGGCCTGAGGGGTTTGCCGCCCTGCTCGGCATTAAATGCCCAGGGGATGGACGCAATACCGCCCTAGTGTTGCGCGCAAGAAACGAATCGATTTGGTATTGCCCCTCATCCCGAAAGACCGAGCAGGTGCAATAGACCATGCGTCCGCCTGGTGCCAGCAAGGGCCACAAAGCATCCAGCAAACGCTTTTGCTGTTTGACCAAAGCGGGCAGATCGCTTTCGCGACGCAGCAAAGGGATGTCCGGATGGCGCCGGACAATACCTGAAGCCGTGCATGGCGCGTCAAGCAAAATCGCGTCAAACAATTGTCCGGTCCACCAAGTTGGTGTATCTGCCACATCCGCACACACCACCTTGGCTTGCAAGCCCAAACGCTGCAAATTCTCTTGAATACGCTCGCAACGCTGCACATCAATGTCCAAGGCCCATACCTCTGCATCGGCATATTCCAACAAGTGTGCGGTTTTACCGCCTGGGGCAGCGCAAGCATCCAGCACTTTTAAACGATCGCCATGGCGGACTTGCAAGCCCTTGATCAGCAAGGGGACAGCCAGTTGGGCGGCCGTATCTTGCACAGAACACCAACCTTGCGCAAAACCTTCAATGGCTTGAACCGGTTTGGCTTGACGCAATACCAAACCGTCTTCACCCACCGCATCTGCAAGCATGCCTTGCTCGGCCCATTGCTGCTGCAATGCATCTCTACCGATTTTTCGCCGATTGACCCGCAAGCTCAGGGGTGCAGCTTGTTGGCTGGCTTGCAAAATACTTTGCCAGTCATTGGGGTAGTCGCGCTGAACTCGCTTGATCCACCACAAAGGAAAATTCCATTGTGCAGATAGGCCTTGTAAAGCTTGGTTCATCAGCGTTTTTTCTTCACGCAAAAACCTTCTCACACAGGCGTTGATGAACGAGGCTTGTGCTCGTGTCTTAGGGTGGTGTTTGGCCGCTTCCACCAACTGGCTTACCAAGGTATGCACTGGGTACATGGCATCAGCGCCAAGTAACTGCAAACCCAAACCTGTGCATAACAAGGCATTTACCGGCGCAGAGGGCGCACGCTTGACCAACAAGTCCCTCACAGCTTGCGTGGTTTCCCAGTGTCGCAGCACCGCAAACAACAGCGCCTGCGCTGCTGGGCGCAGAGCAGGGGCGACTGCGGCCAAGGCATGGCTGTGGTTTTTGCCCTCCAAAACCATTTGCAAGGCTCCCGCACAGGCTTGCAACTGTCGCCACAAGGGCGGGGCTAACGGTGCCAGTTCCTCACTGTGCGCTTGCCTCATGCCAGCTGTCGTGCAGGATGGAATTGAAAGAGTTTGGCCAATAAGGCTGCAGGGTACTGAGCAATGGCGTGGTTGTAATCTGAGATGCTGGCGTTGAAGCGTTGCACTTCGGGTTGCACCAACATGTCCAAGGCCAGCCAACGCTGTTGCAAAGCCTCAGGCACATTGACATAGAACGCATCAGGGTGAATCAAGCCAGCCCAAGCCTGTTGCAACGCATCGGCAGCGTCTTGCAAAGCTTGCGTGCTATCGGGCTCCAGTGGATGGGTCTGCATCCTAGACATTGCCACAGTGAGCAATCCCGCCGAGACTTGCAAGCGTGTCCACGGGTCGACTTCCGATTCGGGCAAATAAGCGCTTCCCCATAACTGAGGTGAGGTGGAGGCGGCAGACACGGCTTGCTGCACCACTTCTTGGTACTGCAAAAGCACGGACTCGAGAGAAATGAATTGCGCACCGATGGCAGCACGCAAACGAACCAAACGGTTGTAAGCACCCAAGGACCAAAAAATCCCTAGGGCTACAAACAACCAAAACCAGCCTGACTTCAGCATGGTAGACAAAGGCCCGCAGGCCTTTGTTTATTCAGCTGAACTCTCTTCGCTGCTGCCTTCTTGCTGCGCCAAAGCGAGTTCTTCCGCTTCGGTTTCGGCAATTTGACGGCGTTCTGCTTCGTCCATCAGGTCTTTTTCTTTGCGGGCACGGTGGTAAGCCATACCAGAGCCTGCTGGGATCAAACGACCCACAATGACGTTTTCCTTCAAGCCACGCAATTCGTCGCGCTTGCCCATGATGGCAGCTTCGGTGAGCACACGTGTGGTTTCTTGGAAAGAAGCGGCAGAGATAAACGAATCGGTAGACAAAGAAGCCTTGGTGATACCCAGCAACAGATTGGTGTAAGTAGCTGGGATCTTGCCGTCTCTTTGCAGCGCTTCATTGGTGTTGAGCATTTCAGAACGCTCCACTTGCTCACCGCTGATGTAGCTGGTGTCACCCACGTTATCAACCACCACACGACGCAGCATTTGGCGCACGATCACTTCAATGTGCTTGTCATTGATCTTCACGCCTTGCAAACGGTAAACGTCTTGCACTTCGTCGACGATGTAACGCGCCAATTCTTCAATGCCCAGCAAACGCAAGATGTCTTGCGGGTCGGCAGGACCGTCCACAATGCTCTCGCCCTTGTTGACCACTTGGCCTTCATGCACCACGATGTTTTTCTCTTTGGGAATGAGTTCTTCCCAAACAGTTCCTTCGGGGTCGGTGATTTGCAAGCGGATCTTGCCTTTGGTTTCTTTACCAAACGACACCGTACCGGTCATCTCAGCCAAGATGCCTTTATCCTTGGGTGAGCGAGCTTCGAAGAGTTCGGCCACACGTGGCAAACCACCGGTGATGTCGCGGGTCTTTTGACCTTCCACAGGGATACGCGCCAATACTTCGCCAGGTCCCACGTCTTGGCCGTCACGCACTTGAATCAACGCACCGACTTGGAAGCCAATGGTCACTGAGTGGTCGGTGCCAGGAATCTTGACTTCTTTGCCAGAGGCATCCATCAACTTCACCTGAGGGCGAACCACTTTGGTAGAACCGCGGCGTTTCGGGTCGATGACCACCAAGGTTGAAAGACCGGTGACTTCGTCCAATTGCTTGGCGACAGTGAGACCTTCTTCAACATTCTCGAATTGGGTTTTACCAGCGAACTCGGTAATCACGGGACGTGTCAACGGATCCCAGTTGGCCAAGATGGTGCCAGCTTTGATGGCTTGGTCTGGCTTGATGGCCAAAATAGCACCGTACGGTACTTTGTGGCGCTCACGCTCACGGCCCTGCTCGTCATGAATGACGATCTCGCCTGAACGAGAAATGACCACCAACTCTTTTTTGCTGTTGGTCACATAGCGCATGGTGGCGTTAAAGCCAATCACGCCGTTGGACTTGGCGTCGACACTGGAGGCAACCGCTGCACGTGAAGCCGCACCACCGATGTGGAAGGTACGCATGGTCAGCTGGGTGCCTGGCTCGCCAATCGACTGCGCAGCGATCACGCCGACTGCTTCGCCCACGTTGATTAATCCACCACGGCCCAAATCGCGGCCATAGCACTTGGCGCACAAACCAAAACGGGTTTCGCAATTCAGTGCGGTACGGACTTTGATTTCATCCACGCCCAAGAGCTCGATTTCATCAATCAGGTCTTCGTCCAGCATATGGCCAGCAGGCACCAAAGTCTGACGAGACTCGGGATGCACTACATCTTCGGCCACAGAACGACCCAGCACGCGGTCACGTAAAGACTCGATGACCTCACCACCTTCAACGATGGCGCGCATGACCTGGCCATTGGCCGTGCCACAGTCGTCTTCAATGACCACCAAGTCTTGTGTCACGTCGACCAAGCGGCGAGTCAGGTAGCCAGAGTTAGCGGTTTTCAACGCCGTGTCAGCCAGACCCTTACGTGCGCCGTGGGTGGAGATGAAGTACTGCAACACGTTGAGGCCTTCACGGAAGTTCGCGGTGATAGGCGTTTCGATGATGGAGCCATCTGGCTTAGCCATCAAACCACGCATACCCGCCAACTGGCGAATTTGAGCAGCAGAGCCGCGAGCGCCTGAGTCGGCCATCATGTAGATGGAGTTGAAGGACTCTTGCTCAACTTCGTTGCCATGGCGGTCAATGGTTTTCTCTTTACGGAGTTGATCCATCATCACCTTGGACACCGCGTCACCGGCTTTGCCCCAAATGTCGACCACCTTGTTGTAGCGCTCACCAGAGGTCACCAGACCCGAGACGTATTGCTGCTCAATGTCTTTGACTTCTTTTTCTGCGCTCTCGATGATGGCGTGTTTTTCTTGTGGCACCAACATGTCATCGATACAGATAGAAATACCTGCACGGGTTGCCAATCGGAAACCGTTTTGCAGCAACTTGTCGGCAAACACCACCGTCTCTTTCAAACCGCATTTGCGGAAAGAAGTGTTGATGAGCTTGGAGATTTCCTTTTTCTTCAACGCCTTGTTCAGGTTGCTAAAAGGCAAGCCCTTGGGCAAGATTTCAGACAACAGGGCACGACCCACAGTGGTCTCTACCAAAGACACAGTGCTTGTGAATTCACCGGTTTCTTTGTGCTTGACCCACTCGGTCATGCGCACAGTGACTTTGGCAGTGAGTTCCACCACATCGGCGTCGAGTGCGCGTTGCACTTCGCCAATGTCAGCAAACACCAAGCCCTCACCTTTGCCGTTGATACGCTCACGGGTGGTGTAGTACAGACCCAGCACCACGTCTTGCGAAGGCACGATGGAGGGTTCGCCGTTGGCTGGGAACAGCACATTGTTAGACGCCAGCATCAATGTGCGGGCTTCCATTTGCGCTTCCACCGACAAGGGAATGTGAACCGCCATTTGGTCACCGTCAAAGTCGGCGTTGAAAGCTGAACACACCAAGGGATGCAATTGAATGGCTTTGCCTTCGATCAAGATAGGTTCAAAAGCTTGAATGCCCAAGCGGTGCAAAGTAGGCGCACGGTTGAGCAACACGGGATGCTCTTTGATGACCTCTTCCAAGATGTCCCACACCACGGGTGTACCAGCTTCCACTTCTTTTTTCGCCGCCTTGATGGTGGTGGCGATGCCCATCAACTCCAGCTTGCTGAAGATGAAAGGCTTGAAGAGTTCCAAAGCCATGAGCTTTGGTAAACCGCATTGGTGCAACTTCAACGTTGGGCCCACGGTGATGACTGAACGACCTGAATAGTCCACGCGCTTGCCCAGCAAGTTTTGACGGAAACGACCACTCTTGCCTTTGATCATGTCGGCCAAAGACTTCAAGGCGCGCTTGTTGGCACCGGTCATGGCTTTGCCACGGCGACCGTTGTCAAGCAAGCTGTCTACCGCTTCTTGCAACATGCGCTTTTCATTGCGGGCAATGATTTCAGGCGCATTCAATTCCAGCAAACGGCGCAAACGGCTGTTGCGGTTGATGACGCGACGGTACAAATCGTTCAAATCGGAAGTGGCAAAACGGCCACCATCCAAAGGCACCAAGGGGCGCAAATCGGGTGGCAACACTGGCAACACCGACAGCACCATCCACTCAGGTTTGATACCTGATTTTTTGAAGGCCTCAAGAACCTTCAAACGCTTGGCGTTCTTTTTGATTTTGACTTCAGAGCCGGTCAAGTCGTTACGGAGTTTTTCAATCTCCATATCGATTTCCATGGTCTCGAGCAAATCGCGAATGCCTTCAGCACCCATCTTGGCTTGGAACTCGTCGCCCAGCTCGATGCGCTTGGCTTCATAGTCGTCCTCAGTCATGATGGCGTATTTTTTCAGCGCCGTCATGCCGGGGTCGGTCACGACATACGCTTCAAAATACAACACACGTTCGATGTCACGCAAGGTCATGTCCAAAACCAAACCCAAACGGCTGGGCAAGGATTTCAAGAACCAAATGTGGGCGCAAGGTGCGGCTAAATCGATGTGACCCATGCGGTCACGACGAACCTTGGTTTGCGTGACTTCAACGCCACAC
>RFMX01000448.1 GCA_009927495.1 Betaproteobacteria bacterium | reverse complement strand
GTCATGTGCGGCAACCGCATTGAAAAAGACAAAACCCAAGGTCTAAAGGACAGATTGGCGCAAATTGAAGGTGCCGACAAAGACACCATTCGACAGTTGTACCGCGACGGTATGGCACACGCCAGTGAGCACGATGGGCCAGGTTCCGGATTAGGACTGCTAGAGATTGCAAGGCGATCAACCCAGCCGATTGGCTACACCTTTGTCGATGTGGACGAACACAGCGTCGATTTCATACTTGCAGCAACTATTTAAGAGTAAGGACAAAGCCATGCAGATCGCAGCCACAGACCGCACCCCCGCCATCTCACTGACACACGACCCACTGAAACTGAGTATCAGCGGAGAGTCGTTTCCCGAAGACGTATCGGCTTTTTATGGTGAGGTGATTTCTGCCATCAACCAATTAGCCACCTCAGCTAAAGGAAAAATGGAGGTGGAAATGGCCATGGTCTACATCAACAGTTCCAGCATCAAAGCCATGTACCGCATCTTTGAGGGCTTGGATGCTTACCGCTTGGCGGATAACGAGGTTCAAGTGACCTGGCTTGCCGAAGCCGATGACGACATCATGCAAGAGTTGGGTGAAGACTTCAAAGACCGTTTTCAATCCTTGAACTTCACCGTTGAGCAGCATGGCTGAGGACGTTTTTGATCTCTACGATCGAGAAAAGTTACTGCTGGCCGAAGGCCAAGCAATTCTCGAGAGTGGAGACCATGTTCAAATTCAAGCGTTTGCCGAACGCTTATTTGACCGTTTTTCCAAATTGGTCCGAGAAAATGAAGATTTGACCAGGCATTCAGACAGGCAAGAACAGCGCTTGGTCAAACTCAACCGCAACCTCAAAACCCAAACCTTGGAGCTTGAGCAGCAGAGAAGTAGGTTAGAAGGCTTGTCTCTTCAACTTGCCAAGTATTTGCCACCACAAATTCATGATGCTTTATTTGCTGGCAAGTACGACACCCAAATCACCACGCAGCGCAAGAAGCTGACAGTGTTTTTCAGTGACATCAAAGACTTCACCCGCACTGCAGAGTCACTGCAACCCGAGTCACTCACCGAATATTTGAACGAATATTTTTCAGAGATGACGCAAATTGCTTTGTCCTATGGCGCCACCATTGACAAATACATTGGTGATGCGGTGATGCTGTTTTTTGGCGATCCTGAATCCAAAGGCGTAAAAGAGGACGCACGGGCCTGCGTAGAGATGGCATTGGAGATGCAAGAGCGCATGCTGGTATTGCAAAACCGTTGGCGTGAGCGTGGCTTTGAAAATCCATTTGTCATTCGAATTGGCATCAATACCGGCTATTGCAATGTAGGCAACTTCGGCTCGGACCAGCGCTTGAGCTACACCATCATTGGCGGCGAAGTGAATGTGGCTCAGCGTTTGGAGTCCAGTTCCGACCCCGGTGGCATTCTCATCAGCCACGAAACCTATGTGCAGGTGGATGACTTGGTCGACGTGGAAGAGCGCCCAGCGGTGAACTTGAAAGGCATAGACCGCACCATCCGTACCTATGCCATACGCGCCAGAAAAGCCGAGTCTGATAAACCCTTGCGCTTGAAACACCCACAAGGGGTTCACATTGATTTGTCGCCTCAGTATTTAAACCATGACGACCGACAACTGATCGCCACCCAACTCAAAACACTGGCAGCACAATTGGAAAACCTTGACTTGCGAGACGCTTCCAGATGAACGAGTTTTCTGCCAGTTTTGAAATTGATGTTGAACATCTGCATGCGTTGGGGGTAGTGGATCCCAACTCGCCCAAAAGTATGGATATTTTTGCTTCTGGGCAATTAAGCAGCAATGATCGTTTGTATTTCAGCTTATGGGGTAGCAAGCTTTTAAGTACTGCCAGTTTTGAGGCAAAGAAAAAAATCTTTCAAGAAGGCGAAGACGTGGCCGTGGCTTACTTCATCGTGTCCGGTAGCTTGCTGGCAGTGAAAGACAATCAAATTGAGCGTTTAGGGCCAGGCAGTGTGCTGTGTTTGGCAGAAGGTTTGGCTGGTTTACCTGCGCCTAAAACGGTGATCACTGTGACCCCTGTACAAGCCCGCATCATTCCTTTGCACAAAGTGGATCACATGGTGCCCAATCTGCCCCATGCGATTCGGCAAATCATTCGCACCACGGTAAAGCGTACTTTGGCGCTGAACGAATTGCCCAAGGGGGTGCTGTGAGCGACTTCCCCACAGTCACCTTCTCAGCAGGGCAGCGCATTTTCAATGCTGGCGATGCTGCGGACCACCTGTATTTCATTCAAGAAGGGATTGTGCAATTGCTCGATGCCCAAGGAACTGTGTTTGCACAAATAAGCAAAGGAGAATCGTTTGGCGAACAAGCTTTTTTGAACGGCGGCATACGTGGTGCTTCTGCCCAAGCGTTGAATGAGGTCAGCTGCACACAAATTGCCAGCGCAGACGCCAACCGATTCTTATCGGAAGCCTCACCTTTGCTGGTCCCCGTGTTTGAAGCGTTATTGCTTCAACAAAATATGCACAACGCCTTGCGTTCTCCCATGGGCTGATACGCAAGATGCTGCAGCTTTACATTGACACGTTGTACAACTTGCGCAGCAAGTGGCCCAATGCCTGGGCTGGCCTGCCGGTGGTTCTGAATGCCTGTATTCACAGGCTGTGGCCTCAGGGGCCACCGCAGTCCGGCAGTCAAGCGCAGACATTGCTAAACGCTGCAAAAAACATGGCTTCTCATATGGAAGACGTGGCTGATGCTTCAATTTATGAACCCAACTACCACAACCGTCTGCATACCGCTGATGCACTCACAGCCATTTGTCTTTTGATGCAGTCCTTGAAAGCCCAAGAATTCAAGCTGTCAGACGAGTGGGCTGCGGCTTTGTTGCTGGCGGTTAGCTCGCACGATGTGCTGCACCCAGGCGGTGCGAATGGGTTTGTGCAAGAGTTTGAACAGCGTTCAGCCCATGAAATGCGAGACATCGCCCAAGGTTTGAACATGGATGCGGTATGGACAGACCGTGTGAGCGAATTGATATTACGCACCGATCCCACGCTGGTGGCAGCTAACCACGACCTAGTCAAAGACAGGCCTTTTGAGATGAATTTGGATTGGGCTTGTGTATTGATCAACGAGGCTGATATCTTGGCCAGTGCCACCTCAAGATACGGCCCCGAATTAGGCCAGGCCTTGGCACAAGAGTGGGCTTTGAAAAACCATCCGTTGCATCAGGTGGTGGGCACACCTCAAGGGCGTTTGCAATTTTTGTCTTCTCTGCGGTTTTCGTCCCCAGCTGCTGAGCGGTTTGGCATGGCACATCACGTAGCCGAGCAAATCACGTCACTGCGAAAAGCTTAGATATCGTCCCGCAAGACATAGGGCAGGGGATGCAGTGTCAAACCCGCACCTGCGGCTGTCAGCAAAGCGCCTGTACCTGCAACTGCATCCTCTTCCAAAGCACTGTTTTGCAAACACACCAAAGCCCAGTGACCCTGCACAGGGTGGTGACACGCTTGCGCCACCACGCCAGAAGGTTGGCTGGGGTCATTGGCGCTGAGCACTTCTTCACCTGCTTGTAACACCGAAGATGCAGAGGCAAGATAAGCACGGCGCTTCAAGGTGCCGCGAAACTGGCTGCGTGCCACCACCTCTTGACCTGGGTAGCAGCCTTTTTTGAAATTCACACCGTCTACCGATTCATAGTTCAGCATTTGCGGCACAAAAGCTTCAAAGGTCGCGGCTTGCACATCGGCCACGCCGCTCAACACTTCGGCTAACAGCCAATCTTGAAGGTCTAAGGGAGCGGTGGTTAAAGCCGTACCCACCGGCACAAGCTGCAAAGCTCGGGCATGACCTTGTGCGGGGTAAAGCCGCACTGTCCAAGCGGCATCCATGGCCAAAGACCATGGCGACTCGCCCAGCGAAGCAGGCACCGCAGCACCCAACAGACCACGCACCTCGTACTGCTCGGACACATCGTTCATCACCACTTTGGCGCGAAGCACAAACATGCGCAAACGCTTCAAGGTTTGCGCCATCAGGTCTTGTCGAAGTACCAACCAGACATCTTCAGGCGAGGTTTTGAAGCCAATGAAACTGGCTTGCATCCGTCCTTTGGCATTGCAAAACGCAGCCAAACGGGCTTGATGGGGCGGTAAGAGCAAAAAATCGTTACTCAATTGGTTGTGTAAAAAATTGGCTGCATCTGCGCCTTGGGCATGGAGGACGCCGAGGTGGGGCAGGGTGCAACTACCTTGGGCAGTGCCCAACAAGTCGGGGAGAGCGACAAATGTATTCATGCCTCTATTATCATGGCCGCATCTTTGGACACCGCAGGAGCGGCAATGAAATGGTTTTGGAGCAGCCTTTGGCTGGCAACCGGCATGGCGCTGGTCATCGCAGGCGCTGCCGCTTGGTGGGTGTTGCGTCCCTTGCCCATGGCCACGCAGACGGTCGATCTGTCGGTCTCCCCAGGTTCAACGCCACGCATGGTGGCCAACCAAATAGCCGAGTCCGGCATCGATGTGTCGCCAACGCTGATGTACTACTTGTTCAGGTTCAGCGGTCAGTCCAAGCTGATTCGCGCAGGCAGTTATGAAGTCGCCAACACCACCACCGCTTGGGACTTGCTGCAAAAACTGGTGCGTGGCGAAGAAAACCTCAAAGCCATCACCTTGGTGGAGGGCTGGACCCTGCGCCAATGGCGTCAAGCCTTGGGCAAAGCCGAATTTTTAAAGCACGACACCCAAGGCGACACCGATGAAGAGTTGATGCGCCGCTTAGGTCTGGCCGACATGCCGGCAGAAGGGCGGTTTTTTCCAGATACTTATATGTATGGCAAAGGCAGCAGCGATGTGGCTGTGTTGCGCCGTGCTTTACACGCCATGGACAAGCAGTTGGCGCAGGCATGGGCCAACCGCGACATGGGCTTGTCATTGCAAAACCCGCAAGAAGCCTTGATTTTGGCCAGCATTGTGGAGAAAGAAACCGGCAAGCCTTCAGACCGCGCCATGATTGCCAGCGTTTTTCATAACCGCTTGCGCATCAATATGCCCTTGCAAACCGACCCGACCGTGATTTACGGCATGGGGGCTGACTTCGATGGCAATTTACGCCGAGTTGACTTGCAAACCGAGCATCCTTGGAATACCTATGTGCACAGAGGCTTGCCGCCCACACCCATCGCCATGCCGGGCAAAGCCGCATTGCTGGCGACACTTCAACCCGCCACCAGCAAAGCACTTTATTTTGTAGCAAGGGGGGACGGCAGCAGCCAGTTCAGCGAAACCTTGGAACAGCACAACGCCGCTGTCGACCGCTACCAGCGCAACCCAGCCAAGGCACAATAAGCGGCATGAACCCTGGGATTTTCATCAGCTTTGAAGGCATAGACGGCGCAGGCAAATCCAGCCATGTGCAAGCTGTGGCAGATGCTTTCGCTAAAGCCAAGCGTCAAGTGGTGCTGACCCGCGAACCAGGCGGCACGCCCTTGGCGGAAAAACTGCGAGACATGGTTTTGCACGACAGCATGGACCCGTTGAGTGAAGTGCTGCTGATGTTTGCGGCTCGGCGTGACCATTTGCAACAAGTGATTGAACCTGCTTTGGCCCGAGGCGATGTGGTGGTTTGCGACCGCTTCACCGACGCCACTTTTGCCTACCAAGGCGCGGGGCGTGGTTTTGAATTGAATGTACTGAGGCAACTGGAACTTTGGGTGCAAGCCTTGCCCTCGGGTGGTTTGCGCCAACCCGACCTCACCTTGTGGTTTTCGCTGGACCCCTCGATTGCCGCAGAGCGCCTGAGCAACGCTCGAGTGCCTGACCGCTTTGAAGCCCAACCTGCTGCGTTTTTCGCCAAAGTTCACCAAGGCTATAGCGACAGGTTGCAGGCAGATTCAAAACGCTTTGCCCGCATTGATGCATCGGCCAGCCTTGAGCAGGTACGCGAACAGGTGATGCATGTGCTGCACCAGCGCTTAAACCTCCATATTCCTTCATGAGTACCTTGGCACCTTGGTTGCAAACCTCCTTGGAAAACCTGCTGCCCCGCGCCGGACACGCATGGTTGGTCCAAGGCTCCTCAGGTTTGGGGCAGTACGAACTCTCTTTGGCGCTTGCCCAAGGCTGGTTATGTTCAGCGCCCACACCGCAAGGCGCTTGCGGCCAATGCGCCAGTTGCCACGGCATTGCTGTGCGGGTGCATGCAGATTTTCGGGTGCTGATGCCCGAAACCGAGCTGATGGAACGGGCTTGGCCGCTGAGCGAAAAAGCGGAAAAAGAAATAGAAGACAAAAAGCGCAAACCCAGCCGTGAAATTCGTGTGGACGCGCTGCGCGAGATGCTGGACTTTTGCCATATGACCCGCTCAGGCGAACGCGGCAAAGTGGTGCTGATTTACCCCGCCGAGCAAATGAACACGGTAACCGCCAACACCTTACTCAAAACCTTGGAAGAGCCGCCTCCCGACACCCGCTTCATTTTGGCTACTTCAGCTGCCCATGAACTCCTGCCCACCATTCGCAGCCGTTGTTTGGTCTTTACCTTGAACTGGCCAGATACCGTGTCCGCTTTGGCGTGGTTGGGCGAACAATCGGTGCCATCCGCTGAAGCTGTTGCGCTGCTTCGTGCGGCTGGGGGTCGAGCCCATGACGCCTTGGCCTTTTTCAACGACGGTTTGAAAGCCAAAGATTGGGCAGGTTTGCCCAAGTTGCTGCTGCGCGGCGAGGCCGGTTGGCTGGTTGATGCTGCCCCCGCCATGGTTTTGTCTGTTTTGCAAAAGCTTTGCCACGATATGCAGGCTGTGGCGTGCGGCAGCACACCTCGCTACTTCGATGCCACAGATTTACCTCAACAGACTGGTCTGAATACCCTCAGCCTTTGGTCGCGGGAGTTGATGGACAGCGCCCGAACCGTGGACCACCCTTTCAACACCGGGCTGTTGCTGCAAGCCTGGGTCAGCCGTGCGCAACGCGCCTTGAATGCCGCCTGAACATGTACACCGATTCGCATTGCCATCTGAATTTTCCTGAACTGCAAGCCAATTTAGGCGATATTCGCCAAGCCATGCAAGAAGCGCAGGTCTCCCGAGCCTTGCTCATCAGCACCCGCATGGAAACTTTTGCCGATGTCAACACCATGGCGGTGGCGCATGACAATTTTTGGTGCACCGCAGGCGTTCATCCTGATGAAGAAGGTGTTCAAGAGCCCACTTTGGATAATTTGCTGTCCATGGGCAGACAACCGAAAGTGGTGGGCATAGGCGAAACCGGCTTGGACTATTACCGCTTGGGTGAACGCACCGTGGCAGACATGGAATGGCAGCGTGATCGCTTCAGACGCCACATCCGCTGCGCTCAAAGCCTGCGCCTGCCCTTGGTGATTCACACCCGCAGTGCCAGTGCTGACACTTTGGCCATTCTGAAAGAAGAGGGCGAAGATGGGGGTGCCAAGTCGGTAGGCGGCGTATTTCACTGCTTCACCGAAACCGCCGAGGTGGCCAAAGCCGCGTTGGACTTTGGGTTTTACATCTCTTTTTCGGGAATTTTGACGTTTAAAAATGCCCAAGATTTGCGCGATATTGCCGCTTGGATGCCGCTAGACCGCATTTTGATCGAAACAGACAGCCCCTATTTGGCCCCTGTTCCCCACCGTGGCAAGACCAACAACCCTTCTTATGTGCCGTGGGTAGCCAAGCAAATTGCCAGTCTGCGCGGTCTGGATGAGCAGGAGGTGGGACGGCAGACTTCAGCCAATTTTGATCGCTTGTTTCAGGGGGTTTTAAATTGATGTTTTACTTTAAGTATCTAATATTCAGTATTGTTTTTATTATATATTTTCCTGCGAAAGCAGGCTCCTATGACGACTTTTTCAAAGCCATTGAATTTGACAATGCCGAGGTGGTAACCGCACTTTTACAGCGCGGATTTGACCCTGACAGCCCCAACCCCCAGGGTCAACCAGCCCTGATGCTGGCCATGCAAAAGTCTTCGCTTAAAGTGGCCGAGGTGCTGATGGATTGGAAAACCACCAACCTGAGCATTCATAACCCCCAAATGGAAACGCCGTTGATGTTGGCTGCCATCACCAACCAGTTGGATTGGGCTAAAAAGCTGATCGAACGGGGCGCAGATGTCAACCAAAAAGGCTGGACACCGCTGCACTATGCCGCCACCAAGGGCAACATCGAGATCATGCGCCTGCTGATTGAAAACCACGCCTACCTTGACGCTGAGTCACCCAATGGCACCACGCCTCTGATGATGGCGGCGCACTACGGCACACCCAAGGCCACCAAATTGCTCTTGGAAGAGGGGGCTGACCCGCGTATTCAAAACCAGTTAGGCATCAATGCTTTGGAATTTGCTCGCAAGGCCAACAAGCCTGAATCAGCGCAATACATAGAGGCTTTTCAAGGCGCTTGGAACCAAAAATACCCTAAAAATCCTTGATATTCAGGGAGCGCTGCGGCTTAGCACCACCGCGCCGCGCAACTGACCTGGCTGGTAGTTCACCGCCTTGTCATTGGGGTACAGCTCGCTGAGTTTGGCTTTGACTTCAGGGCTGATTTGGTCAGAACTGCCATGGCAAGCCACGCACATGGGTTGCATCACGATGGGCTTGGCGAAATGAAATTCCTTGCTCCCATCAGGCTTGACCACCGTTTCGGAAAACTCCATGTCTGCGGGTTTGTCGCCACGGGCCAAAGCCGCATCAAACTGGGCTAAGGCCTTGGCTTGCCAGTCGTTGGGCACGCCCATGACAGGGTTTCTGGCGCGTGTGCCCACGCGGCTGAGATTGACTTGGTTTTGAGCTGACACACGACCAGCGATCTCAGGTGCTTGCAGATTGCACACACCAATGGCGTTGACTGCGCCGCCATCGGCCATGGCGGACTGCAGTTTTTGTCCTAGCTCTTTGAGCATGACTAGGCTGGTGGCGCGGCTTTGGCTAAACAAGTCGCTGTCTTGGGCTTGAGCGGCTGATAAACCCATGAAACACAGGGTAGAAAGGATGCGGGCAAGTTTTGCGCGGTTCATTTGAGATACCCGCTTCTTGGTTAACATAATATACATCGTATTAAATCAAAGACGGGTCAAGGTTTGAGGGTTAACAAGCTGGCTTGGGATGGTGGGTTCATTTGCAAGGGTCTGTAGTGACCGTTTGCCCATTCATGCGACATGTCTTTGTAGTGCTCGGAACCAATCACGCCGCTTTGGCCAGTTTGGTAAATGAACAAAGAGTTTTGCAAATCACTCAAGTCATAGATAGCTCGCATGGACGGCGCATGGCGGCTGGCAAAAGGTTCATGGGTTTCATTTAACCAATAGGTGCCAACATTGACGGTGAATGGGTCTCCGGGGCTGGGCTCCGTCACGTCTAACCATTTAGCTAAGAACGGCGACTGACCTAAAGGCCGGTGGCTGCTGATGGCCATGTGCGCCTTGCCCCATTGCCAATGCGCGACATCCTTGCCCTGGGCCTTGGACAAACGCTCCAAAGCACGGGTGAAAGCTTCGCTGGATTGGTCAGCGCAGGACTTGGGCGAACACCAAAAGGCGTCTTGTTTGGCCAGGGTGTCTTCTAGAAAGCTACGGAAATGGCGCTTACCGTACTGAGATTTAAAAAGATCCTTGCCCAATTGGGGTTCAACCAAAGCCCGGGTCAACTCATCAGCCCAAAAAGCAAAAATCAAAGGAGCCGCGTGTTCGGTCTTCATTTCGCCATTAAAACTTTGCAAAACCTTCATGGCGGCAGGTGCCAAGGCATGGCTAGATTGAGCGGCCAAAAGATGAGGTAATAAGCGCTGGGTCGACAAAGACAAGACATCGTTTTGCATGGTTTTCATGCTCTCGATATCGTGTTGGGGCTTGGCCTCGATCATTTGGGTGATACGGTCCATGCGGTGAGGTGCTACCCAGTCTTGACCCAAGAAATGGGGGTAGCCCTCTGGCGTGATACGTTGATTGGCGGTGGCAATCCAGCCCTTTTGCCCAAGGTCCTCGGGGGTTTGCGCCATGGGCAACCAGCCAGCCAGTCGTATTTAGCGTCCCAGCCCGGCGCGGGTGCCATACCCTTCAAGTCGTTATCTGGCTTGCGAACGGGCACTTTGCCAATGGCTTTGTAAGCAATGCGGCCTTGGTCGTCGGCTACCACCACGTTTTGCATGGGAGAGTGGTAATCCTTGAACGCTTCAAAGAAATCGTTGATGGTTTTGGCTTGGCTGCCACGAATGCCCGCCATCAAGGTGCGGTTGTCCTCGTCCAAAGCTGCCCAGCGCAAGGCCAACACAAATTTACTGGTATCAATGATGTCAGCGTGAGCGCTTTGTGCATCACTCAATACAGGGCCGTGGCGGGTGCTGCGCACGGTGTGAACCACGTCGGGCTTGCCTTTGACGCGGATGGTTTCTTGGCGGGTTACAAACGCCTGCCAGCCTTCAGGTGTTTGGTACTGCAAGGGGTTGGCAGGGTTGATTTTTTCCAAATACAGGTCTTGCACATCGGGACCGGTATTGGTGAAACCCCAGGCCACATGGCTGTTATGGCCCAAGACCACCAAAGGCATGCCAGGCAAAGTGGCACCGATGACGTTTTGTTCAGGTGACTTCAGGTGGGCATAAAACCAGATGGCCGGTGTGCCCAAACCCAAATGCGGGTCGTTGGCCAGCAAAGGCTTGCCCGAAGCGGTTCGCTCTCCCGAGATCACCCAGTTATTGCTGCCCTTGCCTTCCACCAAGCCAGGCTCGCCTAAAAAGGGAACAGCCAAACTGGCGTGACTGCTTGAAGACGCACTGCCCGAAGTGCTTACCTTGCTGGAATACACCCCCAGCTCTTTGTACAACTTGGCCAAATCAACCGAGGTGGCGGGTGCTTCGCCAGGGTAGCCGGGGTACAACTCCCACAAGCGTTGGGTATCCAAAACTTTGGCAACGCTTAAACGAGAGATTTCTTGGCCCCAGTTGCCGCCTAAATCCAGCGCCATCATCAAGGCCCAGCCCACGCTGTCGGCAGGCTCCCACGCCACGCCGCTGCGACCACCGGGCTTGGTGCCCAGCAGCAGAAACTCGGGCGACAAGGTTTGGTTGCCAGAAGCGTAAAACGCTTGAATGCCTTTGCTGTACGCCTGCAAGGTGGCTTTCACGTCTTCGGGGTAAGCGGCATATTGCTTTTGTGCCGCTTGGTAAATACCCAAGGTGCGCAACAATTTATCCACTGGCAAAGCGGCCTCACCCAAAATCTCTGCTAAATCGCCGTGCATGATGCGGCGATTGAACTCGAGTTGCCATCCGCGTTCTTGGGCGTGTGTAAAACCCAGCGCAAACGCGGTGTCGGTCGTCGAGTCTCCTTCGATATGCACCACACCTGCACCATCGCGGGAAACCTTCACGCTAGATTTCAAGCCTGCGAGGCGCAAAGTACCCTCGTGCTGAGGTTGCGCTCTCATCAGGTACACACCGACAGCGCCGAGCACCACCAGCACCAAGGCCAACAAGCCCCCTGCCCCCCACAGAAAACGGGCCTTCATGCTTTGGCCGCCACCGGAAATTGCATGGCCTTGTATTCCAAGAACTCTTCCAAGCCATAGCGTCCGTTTTCACGGCCATTACCGGATTGTTTGTAGCCACCAAAAGGCGCGTTACCGTTGAACGGACCGCCGTTGATGTCGACTTGACCCGTGCGAATTTGCCTGGCCACCGCCACCGCATGGTCAAGGTCGACACTCCACACACCACCGCCCAAGCCGTAAATCGTATCGTTGGCGATGTGAATCGCTTCCTCTTCGGTGTCATAGGTCAGGATGACCAGCACAGGACCGAAAATTTCTTCCCGGGCCAAGGTGTCGTTAGGTTTCACACGCAACACCGTGGGATGAACGAAATAGCCTTTGTCAAACGCAGGTTTGTCGGGGCCGCCTGCCACGAGTTCGGCGCCCTCCTCCAAACCTTGTCGGATAAAACCCAGAACGCGTTCGCGTTGCGATGCACTGACCAAAGGACCTAAGCGGCTGTTTTCGTCCAAGCTGGCACCTAAAGTGAATTTGGCAATGGTGGCTTGCACCAAGGCTTTGACTTCGTCGTAACGCTTGGCGGGCACCAACATGCGGGTATGGGCAGAACAGGTTTGACCGCTGTTGAGCAAACAAGCGCCAATCGTGCCTTTGACAGCGGCCGCCAAATCGGCGTCGGGCAAGATCACGCTGGCAGATTTGCCCCCCAATTCCAGCGTGACACGTTTAACGGTGGCGGCGGCTAATTCAGCCACCGTTTGCCCGCACGGGTGGAGCCCGTGAAACTGACCATGTCCACTTCGGGGTGGCTGGCCAGCACTTCGCCGACCACTGGCCCCAAGCCATTGACCAGGTTGAACACGCCCGCAGGCAAGCCTGCTGCATGGATGATGTCGGCCAAGATCATGGCGTTGACGGGGGCGATTTCGCTGGGCTTTAACACCACAGTGCAACCCGCTGCCAGCGCAGGGGCTACTTTTAAAGTGATTTGGTTGAGCGGGAAATTCCAAGGGGTGATGCAGCCGACCACGCCAATCGGTTCACGCACCACCAGCGAATTGCCCACCTGCTCTTGCCAATGAAAGGCCCGAGCAGCTTTGGCGGCGTTGCCCCAGTTGAAGATGGGGCCACCGACCTGAATCATCTTGGCCATCTTGATGGGCATACCCACCTCGCGGGCAATCGCAGTGCCCATTTCTTCTGTGCGAGCTTTCAGTCCAGCGACGATTTTGTCTATATATACACAGCGTTCTTCCACACTGAGCGCAGACCATGCAGGGAAAGCCGCCCGTGCCGCCACCACGGCTTGGGTGGCTTCTTCTGCCGTGCCTTGGGGAACGGTTGCCATGACCTCTTCGGTGGTGGAGTCATGT
>RFMX01000013.1 GCA_009927495.1 Betaproteobacteria bacterium | reverse complement strand
TGGAAGAAACGGTGGCAGAGCGCACCAAGGAACTGGCCGAGCAACACCAAGAGTTGGATGAGGCCCATCAATTGGTGGTGGGTTCGGTGAATTACGCATCACGTCTGCAACGTGGACAGTTGCCTCGTCAGATCCGCATTGACGGACGCTTTGCTTCATTTGCCACCATGTGGGAACCGCGTGACACCATCGGTGGTGACTTGTATTGGATTTCCTCTTCCCAACACGATGGTCCTTTTGTGTTGGCAGTGGCAGATTGCACGGGACATGGTGTGCCAGGCGCCATGCTGAGTTTGTTGGTCAGTAATTCCTTAGAGCGAATTTACGCTAACGACACCATGGAAAATCCGGTGTCTGCCTTGGCCTCGTTGGACCACTTTGTGCGCACCGGCTTGAACCAAGACCGCCCTGACAGTGAGAGCGATGACGGTTGTGACGCCACGGTGTTGCGCATTGACCGGCGTTTACAACGGGTGGAATATGCCGGTGCCAAAATCGACTTGTTCCATATGACCACTGCAGGCGTCGTTACTCGCCACATGGCACAGCGAGTTAGCTTGGGCTACAAAGACCGTGTGCCATCGAACGAGATTCCCGAAGTCAAAGTCTTGTCCTATGAAAAAGGTGACTTGTTTGTGATAGTGACAGATGGCTTAACCGACCAAGTCGGTGGTGAGGTAGGCAAGCCCAAAGTGTCTTATGGCTACCGTCGTCTAGAGCAATTGCTGACGGCCCATGCAGGGGCTCACTCACAACAGGTGATTGATGTACTTCGTCAAGACTTTGCTCGTTGGCAAGGTGTGAATACGCGGCGTGACGATGTCACCGCAGTGGTGTTTCAACTTTAAAAATACCTGTTTAACAAAGGAAGAGTAATGATGGATTTATCTCAAGCCATTTTGTTGCGCAACAGTTTGCGAAACAACCACGTCATCATGGCCTACAACGGCACGGTGTCAGATGACCTGATGGTCACATTGGCAGATTTGCTCAAAGAACGCCTTGTGGCCAATGACGATATC
>RFMX01000014.1 GCA_009927495.1 Betaproteobacteria bacterium | reverse complement strand
GAGCTTGCCCCTGAAGCACGAATCCCTTAACGGATACGATTAAGCAGAACGTCTTTCTTGTTCTGCCAGCCAGTTTTTCTCAAATTGCATCGGACTCACATAGCCCAGCGTTGAATGCAATCGCCTCGCATTGTAAAACGCTAACCAGTTCATAACGGCCTCGATGGCTTCTGCCCGTGTTCTAAACCGACGACCATAAACACAGGCGCGTTTTAACGAACCCCACAGGCTTTCAGTGGGGGCATTGTCCCAGCAATCAGCTTTACGGCTCATCGAACTCTTCATGCCGTAGGCCTTCAGCGTCGATTGAAACAAGTGACTGCAGTATTGACTTCCACGGTCCGAATGAACAATCAATCCTGTCTCTGGACGTCGCCTAAACCATGCCATGCGCAACGCATCCACTACTAGCTGCTGCGTCATGCGTGGCTGAATTGACCAGCCTACAACCTGACGACTAAACAAATCCAACATCACCGTTAAATATAACCAACCTTCACCGGTGTCTAGGTAGGTGATATCTGTTGTCCAAACCCGATTAGGCAGGGCCGGAGAGAAATCACGTTGAATCAAGTTCGGTGCAACAGGCAAGCCATGCGCTGAGTTCGTCGTGGCCTTGAATTTGCGTTTGGCATACGCCTTGATGCCATGTTGTGCCATCAACTGTCTGACTCGCTCTTTACCTACACGAACACCATTGGCCAGCAACTCTTTCCATACACGTGGCCAGCCATATTCACCTTTGAACTGCACATGGATCGCTTTTATATGCGCCAAGAGCGCATCGTTACTGATGCGACCACTAGGCTTACCTTGGCTTATCCGCCGCCTCTGGCGATGCTGGTGATAGCCGCTAGGACTAATCTCTAACTGCTCGCACAGTACAGACACCGGCCATACGCTCTTGTGCTTGTCGATGAATGCGTACTTCACGTGGAATGCTTCGCGAAGTACGCTGCGGCTTTTTTTACAATGTCTAGCTCCATCTTGGTCTTGGCTAGCTCCGCTCGTAACCGCGCCAATTCCATCTGCTCAGGCGTCACAGGCTTAGCGCCTGCGCCGCCCAACCGTCCTTCTCGATCTGCCTTTAACCAATTATGTAAGGTCTGATCCGCTAGCCCCAATGCCGCTGCAACCGCAGCAATACTTTGACCTGCGCCCACCAACCTGACAGCTTCAAGCTTAAATTCCAACGTATACCGCGCCCGGTTTGTCTTTCCCATAACACCTCCCATACACAAGATTATGCATCTCGTTATGGGATCCACTTTCCGGGGGCAAGCTCAATGCCACCCCAATACGGATCAAGCCAAGCCTTGGTAAGGTCTGGTGCGTAATAAGCACCATTACCAAGAAAGGTATGACAGTTCATACAGTTTTTTGCCTGAATGGTCATTTTTCCATGAGAGACTAGCGCTTCTGCATCGGATTCGGACAATTCTTTGCCAAACAATGGTTCTATTTTTCCAATGACAGGAACTTGAAAATTCCGAGATTCATCAAATGTGTAACTGCTTGAGTTGGTCAAAATTCATTCGTTGTGACTATCGCTAGTCAGTAA